>NZ_JAHQCS010000092.1 GCF_019042215.1 Evansella tamaricis
CGGTAAGAAGTTGGAGGAAGTTGTTCCCGAACGAGCGGTTGGAGAAGGATTTCGGTAAGAAGTTGTCTCAAGTTGTTCCCGAACGGGCGGTTGGAAAAGGATTTCGGTCGGAAGATGTCTCAAGTTGTTCCCGAACGGGATGTTCGAGAAGGATTTCGGTAAGAAGTTGTCTCAAGTTGTTCCCGAACGAGCGGTTGGAGAAGGATTTCGGTAAGAAGTTGGAGCAAATTGTTCCCGAACGAGTGGTTGGAGAAGGATTTCGGTAAGAAGTTGGAGCAAATTGTTCCCGAACAAGCGGATGGAGAAGGATTTCGGTCGGAAGATGGCTCAAGTTGTTCCCGAACGGGATGTTCGAGGAGGATTTCGGTAAGAAGTTGGAGCTTATAAAGATAAACATCTAGAAGTTTCGGAAGCAACGAGCCTTGTCTAGCCCCATCGCCTACTCGCTGCGGGGGACTTCGGAAATGACAACTGAAGTCAAAGAGCGGACTTCTGTTGTCATTCCTCCACTGCCCTACGCTCGTGTTCATAGGCGATTGCGCTTTTCTTACAAAATGAAAAATTAAAATTTTTGTGAACGTCCTCGCCAATGTAGAGAAAAAATGATATGCTTCCATTTGGCAGTACATACTAGAATTATATGTTTATGAGTGAGAGGATGATTAGAAGTGAGTATTGAATATGGTAAAATGATCGACCATACATTGTTAAAACCGGACGCTACAAAAGATCAGATAGTGCAATTATGCAATGAAGCAAAGGAATATAAATTCGCATCCGTCTGTGTGAATCCAACTTGGGTAAATACAGCGTATGAAATATTACAAGATATACCAGAAGTACAAGTCTGTACGGTTATCGGGTTTCCACTAGGTGCAACCACCCCTGAAGTGAAGGCTTTTGAAACGAAAAACGCAATTGAAAATGGAGCTACTGAAATAGATATGGTAATTAATGTGGGAGCTTTAAAGGACAATAATGATGATCTTGTTTTAAGAGACATTCAGGCAGTTGTGGACGCAGCAAAAGGTCATGCCTTGACTAAAGTAATTATTGAAACCTCATTGCTCTCAGAAGAAGAAAAAGTTCGTGCTTGTGAATTGTCTGTTCAAGCTGGAGCGGATTATGTGAAAACTTCCACAGGTTTCTCAGGTGGTGGAGCAACAGTAGAGGACATCAAACTGATGAGAAAAATAGTTGGTCCTGAACTTGGTGTTAAAGCATCAGGGGGAGTTCGTGACCGCGAATCTGCAATGGACATGGTGGAAGCAGGGGCTACCCGCATTGGTGCCAGTGCGGGTATTGCGATTGTTCAAGGTGAACAGGGACATGGAGACTATTAAAAAAACTTTATAACCAACAACTAATTAAAAGCACTTCCACCCAAAATGGAAGTGCTTATTTAAGGAAATTTTTAGGTTTTTGGAACCTTCGGGCATGTTGAACTATTAAGGTGATATCTAAGTTTTCTTATTGACTTCAGATCATCTGTTAACGGTGAATCCATTGAATAAATTTCGCAAATTTATCGATAAATGCCAAAATAATAAATGAACTTAAAAGATTAAAGATCATTGCTGAATGAGCCAGCTGTACCGATGGGACGGTGGCTATATAATTAATCCATACTGCAAAATAATGGATAAAAGGAAAAAATAAGATGACACCCAGCAAATTAAGCCAAATATGTGCATAAGCAGTAAGCTTAGATTCTTTACTCCCTCCTACACTTGCTAACCAGGCTGTCATGCAAGTTCCAATATTAGCCCCAAGCATAATCGCAATACCTGATGGCAAGTTCAGAAACTCTTCGTTCATGAAGCTCATGGCAATTGCTGTAACAGCAGAACTTGATTGAATTATGGCACTCATGATAATACCAACAGAAACAGCTAACAGTTTACTTTCATTTGTTGAAAGGAGCCAATCGTAGATCAACGATAGAGATGAGAGCGGATATGCTAATGTTTCAAATCCATGGATGGCAATTAATATACTGCTAAATCCAAATAGTAAACACCCTACGCAAAATAGTAATTGGCTCCTTGTAAAAAGAAGAGGAATGCCAATGATTAATAATGGAAAAATTAGCCACGTTAAATCAAAGGCAATAATTTCCAAAGTGACAACAGTACCAATATTTGCTCCTAAAATAATGCCGATAGAATGCCGAAATGGAATTATTCCTGCTGCAACAAGTCCAACAGTCATAATCATTACAGCTGAACTACTTTGAAGAACGGCTGTAACTGCTGTTCCCATTATCAGACTTTTGAAAGGACTATCAACGGCGTTTTTTAACCAATTGGACATTTTTTTTTCTTGTAAATGAAGGAGGCCTTGGCGCATTACCGTCATTCCAAAGAGAAAAAGTGCGATATAAATGGCAAATAAAGAAAAAATATGATTCATTCGTTCGTCCCCCCTCATGATATATGTATGGGACAAAGTGTACATGGATGACAAGCATTTCATTTTCTTTGTTTAAAAACGAAAAAAATAGGGAACTAAGTTGACCATCGCACCGCATTCGTTTATAATCAACAAAGACATGCATTTTTGTGTGTCTTTTGATTGGTTGTTTGGAGGGAGGGATACAGAATGGCAGAAACACGTGTACGAAAAAATGAATCCATCGATGCTGCTCTTCGTCGCTTCAAGAGAACCATGTCTAAAGAAGGTACGATGGCAGAAGTTCGCAAGCGTAAGCACTATGAAAAGCCTAGCATTAAGCGTAAGAAAAAGTCGGAAGCGGCTCGTAAGCGTAAGTTCTAAGGAGAGGGTGCATTTCCTTGAAACTTCTTGATCAATTAAATCAAGATATGAAAGATGCGATGAGAAACAAAGAGAAACAACGTCTGTCAGTCATACGTTCCATCAAGTCGGAATTACAAAATGAGTCCATTAAACTTGGAAAAGAAGTAACTGATGAAGACGCCCTTACTGTTCTTAATCGTGAAATGAAACAAAGAAAAGAATCCCTCCGAGAATTTGAGCAAGCCAATCGAGAAGATCTTGTTGCTAAAACCAAGGAAGAAATTGACATATTGAATGTATATATGCCGTCCCAATTATCTGACGAAGAGTTGCAACAAATCATTCTGGATACGATTGAAGAGGTCGGTGCTACTTCGAAAGCAGATATGGGGAAAGTGATGGGAGCTATTATGCCCAAAGTAAAAGGGAAAGCAGATGGCTCAAAAGTTAATCAATTGGTTATAAAATCATTATCTTGATATCAAACGCCTTGTTTCTATAAACAAGGCGTTTTTTACGTATATCACCCGCTATATATTGGAATAACACCATAATAAAGATAGCTCCTTTCCTGAGGCTTGAGTCGTATTTCCCATTAATAATTAACTACCGATATCAGAAACTGTTATGTAATTCTCTGAAAGGTTAAAATTAATAGAAAGCTCATATATGTATGCACCTTAAGAGTTTCACTTGATCAAAAATATAAGTATAATTAAATTGAGAATATTTTATTCCATTTGAAACTTTTTTTCCTGCAATCCGTATGTTAAATTAGCTCCAATGGAACCATTTATTTGATAGGAAAGGAGGACTGAAACTTCATGAAACGCCTTAGATTAATTTTATTTACATCGATGATTCTATTTAGTTTCTTACTTTCCCTAATTCCATCTGCTGAAGGGACAGGTGATGGGAAACTGGTCTATTATATTCCAGTTGAACAAGCTGTGGAACGTGGGTTAGGTGCTTTTCTTGAACGCTCCATTAATACAGCACTAGATGAAGGGGCAGATCACTTAGTATTCGAGATTAATACACCTGGAGGGTTCGTTGATGCTGCAGGAGAGATAGCAGGATTAATTCGAAACTCCCCAATTCCCACCACTGCTTTTATCATAGATGAGGCAATGTCCGCAGGGGCTTATATTTCCCTTAATGCAGATCAGATTGTGATGATGCCAGGTGCGAGTATGGGAGCAGCACAAGTAATAGACGGATCTGGTACGGCAGCAGAAGATAAAGCCCATTCTGCATGGCTTGCCAGAATGAGAAACGCTGCGGAACTGAATGATCGTGATCCTATCTATGCTTTAGCGATGGCTGATCCGGAAATTGATATCCCTTTAGCACCTAGTAAAGAACTGCTAACATTAACTTCTTCCGAAGCACTGGAAGTGGGATATGCCGAAGCAGTAGTAAATAATCGTGCAGAACTTCTTGAGTTCCTTGGATTACAAAATGCAGAAGAACGGGAAATGGAAGTCAGTTTTGCTGAAAAAATAGCCCGTTTTGTTACACACCCAATCGTTATTCCAATTCTACTTTCCATTGGAAGTATGGGGTTAGTGCTGGAACTATATTCACCTGGATTTGGAATCCCAGGAATAATGGGATTGTCCGCATTGTTTCTCTACTTTTTTGGACACATGGTTGCAGGTTTTGCGGGAATGGAAACCTTCATTTTGTTCGGTGTGGGTATTGTCCTGCTTATTATAGAAGTTTTTGTGCCGGGGTTTGGGATCTTCGGGGCAATAGGAATAGGGGCAATAATAGGAAGTATGGTACTTGCATCCTATTCCACCTTTCATATTTTAATATCCCTATCAATAGCAACAGTTTTAACGATTATTGTATCCATCCTGTTTTTTAAATACGTTGGTTATCGTGGCCCGCTAAAAAGGGTAATTCATACAGACGCTACAAAAACTGAGGAAGGATATGTGTCCAATGTTACACGTCAGGAAATTATAGGAAAAACAGGAATGACGTTAACGGTACTTCGCCCGTCAGGTACTGCATTATTTACTGATGAACGACTTGACGTGGTTTCTGAAGGAGGATATATTGGACAGGGAAGGAAAGTGAAAGTGGTTTCAACTGCAGGGTCCCGGATTGTTGTTCGGGAAGTACATGAATCTAAAGAGTGAGTAAGATTTAAGAGGAGGAAGTAATGATGACGGAAATTGGGATTATTATTGTTTTAGGATTAATTATTGTAGCATTTGCTATCCTGTTTACATTTGTACCAGTAGCACTTTGGATTTCAGCATGGGCAGCAGGTGTGAAGGTTGGTATTTTCACTTTAGTAGGGATGCGCTTACGTCGAGTAATTCCGGCACGTGTTGTTAACCCACTAATTAAGGCAGTAAAAGCAGGTTTGGATATTAATATTAATAAACTTGAGGGTCATTACCTTGCAGGGGGTAATGTGGACAGAGTAGTTAATGCATTGATTGCAGCACAACGTGCAAACATCGAGTTGACTTTCGAACGTGCAGCAGCTATTGACCTTGCTGGACGTGATGTATTAGAAGCCGTTCAAATGAGTGTTAACCCTAAAGTAATTGAGACACCGTTTATTGCCGGTGTAGCCATGGATGGTATTGAAGTGAAAGCCAAAGCAAGAATTACAGTTCGAGCGAACATCGACCGCCTCGTTGGGGGTGCTGGTGAAGATACAGTTATCGCCCGTGTTGGGGAAGGGATTGTTTCCACCATCGGTTCTGCACAAAATCATAAAGAAGTGTTAGAAAACCCGGATCGTATTTCTCAAACCGTTTTATCAAAGGGTCTAGACTCCGGTACTGCATTCGAAATCCTATCCATTGATATTGCAGATATTGATATTGGTAAAAATATTGGTGCAGTTTTACAAACAGACCAAGCAGAAGCAGATAAGAAAATCGCACAGGCGAAAGCGGAAGAGCGTCGTGCAATGGCCGTTGCCCAAGAGCAAGAGATGAAAGCGAGAGTTGAGGAAATGCGTGCGAAGGTTGTGGAAGCAGAAGCAGAAGTTCCACTTGCAATGGCAGAAGCTTTCCGCTCAGGAAACATGGGTGTTATGGATTATATGAACATGAAAAATGTCATGGCAGATACAGATATGCGTGAATCTATCGGAAAAGCGACTGATGACGGACAAGATGACAATAATAACCGACGCAAATAAGCCAAAGGCTAACAGTTATCCTTTTGTAGGAAAGGAGAAGATAGATGATGCAAGGGTTATTTGATTTATTTGGGAATAACCCGCTCATTCTCTTTTTTGTCATTGCAGCGATTCTAAGCTTACTCCAAGGTCGTGGGGGGAAGAAAGATACAACTAATACAAGTAGTCCAAGACGTCAAACGACTACGACAACGCAGCGGCAAGATGAAGTGGACTGGCGGGAAATTTTCCGGCAAGAACAAGATCCGTCTGATCAACGAAATCAACAGGAATCTACAGCTCCAAATACGATACATTCTTATGAATTAGATTCTAGTTTAGAGAGTGAAGTTGAAAAATCAAACAGAGAACTAAAT
This sequence comes from Evansella tamaricis, assembly GCF_019042215.1. Taxonomy (GTDB): domain Bacteria; phylum Bacillota; class Bacilli; order Bacillales; family Salisediminibacteriaceae; genus Evansella; species Evansella tamaricis. The sequence goes on from NZ_JAHQCS010000092.1 coordinate 6,286, forward strand.
GAACGGTATGAACAAGTTAAAAAAAGAAAAGAGCGGGCGTTAGAACAGGCGAAAACTTTGGAAAACTCACCGATACTTAATGGTGATATCAGCAATGATTCCATTTCCAATGTCCGGTTGGATTTCAGCAAAATTTCCCGTGAAGAAGCAGTGAAAGGGATTATTTGGTCAGAGATATTAGGGAAACCAAAGTCCAGAAAATCAAGATAAATAATGAATGACATAAAGACCTTGGCGTCGGGAATTATTCCCGGCGTTTTTTGTATTTAAAAAAAATTTAACTTCACTAAAGGATTAGAAAAACTAAGGCTTTCACCATTAGGACTTGGCGACAAGCCAAGTTTTCCTAATATTTTTATTACCCTATTTTTTCAACAGTTAATTTCAATACTTTTATGTGATAGGAAAGGGAGTAGAATCATACATATTAGTGGAAAGGAGGTTCATCATGAAGCAATTAAAGAAAAGAATGAGACAGTGGATGACAGAGCAAATGGATCTTCCAGCTGATGTCATGATGGACTTACCGAGAGTGACCTTAATTGGTAACTTTCATATATACATTGAAAATCATAAAGGAGTTATTCGATTTACAAAAGAAGAACTCCGGCTCCGTTTGACAGAGGGGGAACTACTTGTTGTCGGGAGTAATTTTGTCATTAAGAATATCCTTCCAGAAGAAATGCTGTTGGAAGGGGTTATTCAAGATATCCGTTTTATAAAAGAGGGGAGTTCAGGTAGGTGATGCGGAAATGAAAAATCAATGGCTGCATAAAGTAACAGGATATGTTCGGATAAAAATAACAGGGGCATATCCAGAGATGTTTATTAATCGCTGTATTGATCAAAAGTTGATGATTTGGAATATTAATCATGTAGGCAAGGATGTCCTTGTCTGTTCCGTTTTGTTGGACGAGGTTAAGTATTTAAGGCAACTTGCTAGAGTATCAGATTGCAAAATTAATTTCATTGAGCGAAGGGGATTCCCTTTTTTTATCCGAAAATTGTGGAAACGTAACGGATTGTTATTTGGTGGTGTGGGATTTCTATTTTTGTTATATATGCTATCAAATATGGTCTGGGGAGTGGAAATAGAAGGGGCATCGCCTCAAGTGGAACATGAGTTAAGACAAGCCGTAACAGAATTGGGAATTAGAAATGGTGCTTTTCAGTTTCGAATTCCACCGCCAGAAGAAATTCAATCAATTGTTACAGATGAAATAATGAATGCCACCTGGATTGGTGTCACGAGAAAAGGTACAACCTATCACTTTCAGGTCGTTGAAAAAGAATTAGCAGAAAGGGAACCAGAGGAAGCCCCTGGACATTTAGTGGCAACAAGGAAGGCTGTTATATACGATTTATTTGTTGAGGAAGGCAGGGCAAATGTGGAACGAAATCAAGTTGTGGAAAAAGGGGACTTGCTCGTTTCAGGGTTGATCGGAAAAGAGGGGGAAGAACTAAAGGTTTCTGCAAAGGGAACGGTCTTAGGTGAAATTTGGTTTGAGGCTGGTGTCACAGTTCCATTATCTCAGACTCTTTATGCAGCTACTGGAGAGAGATACCGAACTCATTATCTTCATATTGGAAATGTAAAATTGCCATTTTGGGGATGGAACCCACCGGAATATGTAAATAATAAAAAAGAAATATTTGAGTCATCCTGGTCCATATTTGGTCTGCAGTTGCCTTTTTACTACGGATATAGGGATCTCCTTGAAACATACGAAATAGAGGTAGAAGAGGCGATTGAAGAAGCCATTGAAATTGGGAAGAAAACAGGGAAAGATAAATTAAGCAAAGAGTTTTCGGAGGATGCGGAAATAACTGGAGAAAAAGTTTTGCACCACGAGGTTGAGGATGGTAAAGTTAAGGTAATCATCCATTATCGAATCGTGGATGAAATTGCTGAGAAACAACCGATAATTCAAGGAGACTGAGACGATTGACAGAAATGAAACAGACTATACAGTTAGCCATACAAAATGCGAATGAAGTACAAGCTTTATTTGGGCCCCATGACGGTCATTTAAAGAGACTGGAAGAAGCTTATAAGACAACCATTTTAACTAGGGGAGAAGAAGTAACGATCTATGGTACAGAAGAGCAAATAAAACAGATCGAAGAGATTCTTTTTACTATTCTTCAATTGATCCGTAAGGGAATTACTGTTCAGGAGCGGGATATTGTCTATGCCGCACAGTTGGCAGAACGTGGGATGCTTTCGGAACTCCCTGATTTATATGATGACAAGATTACTGTTAGTGCAAAGGGGAAACCAATACTTGCGAAAACGTTAGGTCAGAGACATTATGTTTCAGCGATCCGAAAACATGATATTGTATTTGGGATAGGTCCTGCGGGAACTGGAAAAACCTATATTGCTGTTGTTATGGCAGTACACGCCCTAAAAGAGGGACACATTAAACGAATTGTGTTAACAAGACCTGCCGTGGAGGCAGGAGAAAGTCTAGGTTTTTTGCCTGGTGATTTAAAGGAAAAGGTGGACCCTTATTTGAGGCCTTTGTATGACGCATTACATGATGTATTGGGAACAGAACAAACAACTCGTTTAATGGAACGGGGAACAATTGAAGTTGCACCGCTAGCTTATATGCGGGGAAGGACACTAGATGATTCCTTTGTTATTTTAGATGAAGCTCAAAATACAACGGCTGAACAAATTAAAATGTTTTTAACCCGTTTAGGATTCGGTTCCAAAATGGTAGTTACTGGGGACATGACACAAATAGACTTGCCTAGGGGGAAAAACTCCGGGTTAAGGGTAGCATTAAACATATTGAAGAACGTAAAGGGAATTTCTTTTATCCACTTAGAGTCTCAAGATGTCGTTAGACATACGCTAGTAAAACGAATTATTGATGCGTATGAAAAGTTAGACCAAAAAGAGGAGTAGAAAATAGAAGTCGTCCGATTTCTAATTCTCGACCGAGGTGAAGAAAAGTGGGGAAACGTACATCAATTGATCACCTGAAATGGTGGCAAAAAATGAAAAACCATCGTTATATAAGAATTTTTTTATTTGTTGTACTAGGTATTATTACGTATTCGTTAACGGTTACGAATGTCATACCAGAAACGTTAGAAATAGATCCGGGAACAGTCGCTGAACAGGATATTAGATCCCCCATTACAATTGAAAATAAAGAAGAAACTGATAGACTGAAACAGGATGCATATGAAAGTGTAGAACCGATTTACTCTACGAAAACAAGATATGCACAAAACCAGATCGAAAGAATAAATGATATTTTTCAAACGATAAAGCAAGTACAGAGGGAAGCAAGAGAACGGGAAGAGGAAATCACTGCTATAGAACGTGAAATTGAACTGTTGTTGGAGAGGGCAGAAGAAGAGGAAGAGCAAGTGATGGAGGAAGAAGATACGGAAGAGTTAATTGAAACACTTACAGCAAGTATTCCTTTACCAATCACTATAGATGAGCAGCTAGAGAAAGTTCGCAATATCATACATGAGCACACTGCTCAGGATCTCTCCGATGAAACATTAGTTACATTGATCCAAACTTCGGAAGAAGATTTAGAGATTGCTCAGGAAACCACTACGAGTGCAATTTATGCTGTAATGAGTGATGACATTCAGGTTGATGAGGTGGAAGAAGCTCGAACAAGAGCGGAAAGACTGGTTATAAATTCCACTGATGATCCAAGCTTGCATCGTGCTCGGGCCATGATTGAGATGGCCCGATTTGGCATTATTGCAAATTACCTCTTAGACGAGGAAGCAACTGAAGAGGCCAGAGAACAAGCGGTAGAAGCAATTGACTCTGTTATGATAAGGGAAGGACAATTGATCGTAGAAGAAGGGCAAATGATTACTTCTGAGATTTACAATCGATTAGCCCTGGTGGGGCTATTAGATGATTATTCTATCATTTACCCGTATGTTGGCCTAGGAATTCTAGTCATTATATTAATTAGTATGCTAGCTTACTATTTAAATGACGCCAATACGTCAATAAAAACAAATAATACACATTTACTAATGTATGTTATCATCTATTTCGTCACATTAGCTCTTATAAAACTTGTGAGTCTAACTCATTTAATTGAAGTAAATGGTATTACTTATATCGTGCCTGTTGCCATGGGGACAATGTTGATTACTACTTTAATAAATTCACGGATTGCCCTTTTTACAAGCATGGTATTAGCTATTGTATCAAGTATTATATTTAATGATCAGTCTTCAGGTATTTTAGATTACTCCCATGGGGTTTATGTATTTTTCAGTTCGATAGCTGGTGTTTTTTTCCTAAATAAATCAAATAAAATTATGAGAATTCTACAATCAGGAATTTTTGTGGGCTTATTAAATGTATTTGTTATTCTAGCTTTGATCATGCTAAGAAATGGACAATATGGCATGATTGAAATTGGAACTCATATGGGGTTTGCTGCTATGTCAGGGTTCCTTGCAGCTGTATTAACCCTAGGTTTACTTCCGTTTTTTGAAGCGGGGTTTGGGGTGTTATCAACAACGAAACTCATTGAACTTTCAAATCCAAACCACCCTTTATTAAGAAAAATATTATTAGATGCGCCTGGAACATATCATCATAGTGTAATGGTTGCTAATCTATCGGAAGGGGCTTGTGAATCTGTTGGTGCAAATGGATTATTAGCAAGAGTAGGTGCCTATTATCATGATCTAGGTAAAACGAAAAGACCACACTTTTTCATTGAAAATCAAATGAAAATCGATAACCCCCATGATAAAATTTCGCCGCAATTAAGTAAGACAATTATTATTGCACATCCGTATGATGGGGCAGAATTATTACGTGAACATAAAATGCCAAAGGAAATCATTGGTATTGCGGAGCAGCATCACGGAACGACATTATTAAAGTATTTTTATCACAAGGCAAAACAAGAAACAGATAAAGAAGTACCAGAAGAAGAGTTCCGCTATCCAGGTCCTAAAGCCCAAACGAAGGAATCTGCCATTGTTGGGATTGCAGATTGTGTGGAAGCGGCAGTCCGTTCCATGAATAAACCAACACCGGATAAAATTGAAACACTTGTGAGAAAAATAATTACAGACAGGCTAGAAGATGGTCAATTCGATGAATGTGACCTTACATTAAAGGAATTAAGTATTATTGCCACTTCCATTTGTGAAACATTGCATGGGACTTTCCATACTAGAATTGAATATCCGGAAGATATTTCTCGAAAAGGGGAAGATAAAATAAAGGGTGATGATAAATGATCGAATTAAACCAAATTGGCTTTCATGATGAAACAAGTAAAGTATCAGAGGAAATGATAAAATTAATTGGAGATGTAATGAGTACGGCAATAAAAATGGAGAAGGTTGCTGAGAATGTGGAAATTTCTCTAACCTTTGTGGATGACAAAAGAATCCAAGAAATTAATCGTGATTATCGTGGGATTGATAAACCGACAGATGTTCTTTCCTTTGCATTAAATGAAGGGGACGAAACGGAGTTTGAGCAAGGTATACCAGAATTATTAGGTGATATTATTATCTCGGTTCCAAGGGCTGAAGAGCAGGCGAAGGATTATGGACATAGCTTAGAACGGGAATTTTGTTTTTTGGCTGTCCACGGTTTCCTCCATTTAGTTGGTTATGATCATGACAAAGAAGAAACTGAAAAGCAAATGTTTTCTAGACAAGAGGAAATTCTTGAAAAACATGGCATCAAAAAATGACCGGAAGTTTGTCTCGTGGAGGAGACTTTTAAAAAGTTTTAAGTACGCATCAATTGGAATTGGACATACTTGGAGGAATGAGCAAAATTTTAGAGTACACTTAATCGTTGCATTTCTTGTACTGATTTTATCTCAAATCCTCCGTGTCCCTCTCCTAGAACAGGCTGTTCTAGCTATTGTAATTGGAGGGGTATTGGCACTTGAACTGATAAATACAGCGTTGGAACACACGGTTGATTTAATTATTGAAACGTATGATGAAAGGGCAAAAATTATCAAAGATGCTGCTGCAGGTGCTGTTTTTATCTTTTCATTAACTGCAGTTATTGTAGGCATAGTGATTCTTGTTCCGAAAATGATAGCTTTTTTTTAAAAATAGATTATACATAGAAGAAGTGAAGGTGAAACGATGGATACAAGTTTATTAATTATGGAAGCTAAAAAAGCCCGTGAAAAGGCGTATGTACCTTATTCCAAATTTCAGGTGGGTGCTGCACTGCTAGCAACAGACGGCACTGTTTATCATGGGTGTAACATAGAAAATGCTGCCTACAGTATGTGTAATTGTGCAGAGCGGACAGCTATATTTAAAGCTGTCTCTGAAGGTGTTCGTACATTTCAATCAATGGCCGTGGTAGCAGATACGGATGGTCCAGTCTCTCCATGTGGTGCATGTCGTCAAGTGATATCAGAACTTCTGCAGAGAGATACTAAAATCATTTTGACAAATTTAAAAGGGGACGTGGCCGAATGGACAGTGGAAGAGTTGTTGCCAGGTGCCTTTTCACCGGAGGATTTAAATGAGCAATAAGGAATTAAAATCAGGATTCGTTGCTATTATTGGCAGACCTAATGTTGGAAAATCCACTTTGCTAAATCAGATGCTTGGGCAAAAAATAGCTATCATGAGTGACAAAGCACAAACGACGAGGAATCGGATACAAGGGGTTTATACGGAAGAACGTGGACAAATTGTCTTTATTGATACCCCTGGTATCCACAAACCAAAACATCGTCTAGGTGACTTTATGACGAAAATTGCCACAACTACTTTAAGGGAAGTGGATGCGGTTCTTTTTTTGGTGGATGCGAAAGAAGGCAGAGGCCGTGGCGATGACTTCATCATGGAACGGTTAAAAAATGTAGATACCCCAGTGTTTCTTGTCATCAATAAAATCGATGAAGTACACCCGGAAGAATTGCTGAAAATTATTGAAAATTATCGTCATGAATTGGAGTTTACAGAAGTGGTTCCCATATCTGCTTTACATGGAAATAATGTAACCACATTGATAGATCAAGTTTTTAAGTATTTGGATGAAGGACCACAATATTATCCGGCAGACCAAGTTACCGATCATCCGGAACGATTTTTAATGGGAGAATTGATCCGGGAAAAGGTATTGCACTTAACCCATGAAGAGATTCCCCACTCTATTGCTGTTGAAATTGAGCAAATTAAGCGTAGGGAAGACAGCAATGCTGTTTTCGTGGGAGCTGTCATTGTTGTGGAGAGGAGTTCCCAAAAGGGGATTGTTATTGGTAAGCAGGGGAAAATGCTGAAGGAAGTTGGTCGTCTTGCGAGGGAAGATATACAGGCATTACTGGGATCAAAAGTTTTTCTGGAATTATGGGTAAAGGTGGAAAAAGATTGGCGTAATAAACCAAAATATTTAAACGAATTTGGTTATCGTGATGATGAATACTAAAGGTAAACAAATTCTCTAGTTAGTGCAATCGTGGAAAATGAAGTATTTTACTTCAATCTCTTTGATTGCACCTTTTAATATGTTAAAATAATATGTTTTGCATATTAATTGAAGGTTTAAAAAATTTCGAAAAGTACAAGTGGACCCATTGTTTTTTGAAATAAGAACGACTATGATTAGTTTAAGAACATTATACTGAAAATCAATTGTTAATATTTCCATAACATGAAATGGGCAATAGAGGTCAACCTAAACGTAGAGGTCAAGATAACAAGTTACACCCTTAAAACTAAGTCTGTTTTTGAAAGGTGGAGTTATCATGATGGACTTAACTTGGAAAGTCTTTTCTATGACTGGTAACATCGATTCGTATTTGTTATTTAAGGAAGTGGAACGGGACGGAACATTTCCTGAGTATGAAGAAGAAGAGCCTGACATAAAGGGGGTAGACTCTTCCACACATTAACGGCCTCTAAATCCCGCCAATCCTATTTGGTGGTGAACTGATGTGATTAACAAAGTTGAAGGTATTATCATTCGAACGAATGATTACGGTGAAACGAATAAAATACTGACTTTATTTACAAGGGAAAATGGAAAAGTAGCATTAATGGCACGGGGGGCGAAACGGCCAAAAAGTCGTTTTGCTTCCAGTGCTCAACTTTTTATTTATGGAATATTTGTTTATCAAAGAACCTCTGGTATTGGAACACTAAATTCGGCAGATATCATCGATTCCTTTAAAGATGTAAGAAGTGATTTGAAATTAACTGCCCATGGAGCATATATGGTGGAATTGCTTGATAAATTAACGGATGATCATGAAAGAAATCCATATTTATTTGAGCTCATTTTTCAAATGCTTCATTTTCTTGATGAAGAAATTGATCCAGACATTCTCACTAGAATATTTGAAACTAAAATGCTTCAAGTTGCTGGTGTTACTCCGGTATTAGACAAATGCTCACTCTGTGGATTTTCTTATGAACCCTTTGTATTCTCTGTTAAAAATGCGGGTGTCCTCTGTCAACGATGTAAAGGGGAAGATCCCCATTACATCGTCCTTCTTCCATCTGTACATAAACTCTTACTCCTTTTTCAACAGATAGATGTAAAACGTATTGGAAATATACGGGTAAAGGCTGAAACGAAAAAACAACTGAAAGATATATTAGGTTTTTATTATGATGATTACGTTGGGGTCCGTTTAAAATCAAAACGTTTTTTAGATCAGGTGGACAGATTGTATGATTCCTAAGGTTGACATGTGGAATGTTTTTAAGTAATATTTGATTTAAATTAATGTTTGGTACTGTGAAGGAAAAGAGTACTTATAATACTCTGTACAAGAGCGAACCTGGGGTGGTGGAAGCCGGGGGTACGGACTATAAGGAAAGGCATTCCTGAGTACATACTTGAAAGAGGCTATTTCCTAGGGAACTAGCAATTAGGGTGGAACCGCGGGTAAACTCTCGTCCCTATGTCTAATGACATAGAGGCGGGAGTTTTTTAATACTGTAAAAAGTAATTATACATTGGAGGGAAAGAAATGAATCTTCAGGAAATGATTTTAACATTACAGAAGTTCTGGGCAGATCAAAATTGTTTAGTTTTACAGCCGTATGATGTGGAGAAGGGTGCAGGTACCATGAATCCCATGACATTCTTAAGGAGTATTGGTCCAGAACCTTGGAACGTGGCATATGTGGAACCTTCCCGTCGTCCCGCAGACGGAAGGTACGGAGAAAATCCAAACAGGCTATATCAGCATCACCAATTTCAGGTTATTATGAAGCCGTCCCCAGACAATATTCAGGAATTGTATTTGGAAAGTTTAAAAGAATTAGGGATTAATGCAGAAGAACACGATATTCGTTTTGTGGAAGATAACTGGGAAGCACCTACCCTTGCTGCTTGGGGATTAGGCTGGGAAGTCTGGCTCGACGGAATGGAAATCACTCAATTTACTTATTTTCAACAAGTTGGAGGATTGGATGCTAACCCGGTGGCGGTAGAAATTACATATGGATTAGAACGGCTTGCATCTTACATTCAGGAGAAAGAAAATGTCTATGATTTAGAATGGGTCAATGGCTTTACTTATGGGGATGTCTTCTTGCAAAACGAGTTTGAGCAATCTAAATACTCTTTCGAAGTTGCAGACAGTAAAATGCTCTTTAACTTATTTGCAACGTATGAACAGGAAGCAAAACGGACGTTACAAGAAAACTTAGTTATACCAGCTTATGACTATGTATTAAAATGTTCCCACGTGTTTAATCTTTTAGATGCTCAAGGAGCCATTTCTGTTACAGAACGTACTTCCTATATCGGAAGGGTTAGAAATTTAGCCAGACAATGTGCAAAAGAGTATTACAATGTAAGAGAAAACTTAGGCTTTCCTATGCTAAAAAACAAAGTAGGTGAGACGAATGAATAAAAAGAATTTTTTGTTAGAAATAGGGTTAGAAGAAATGCCAGCACGGTTTGTTACTAATGCCATGAATCACTTAGCAGAAAATATGGAAGCCTGGTTAAAGGAGAACCGTATCGCCTTTGAATCTGTTGTAAAATACTCTACACCGAGACGCTTAGCCTTATTTATAAACGGATTAGACGAATGTCAACCTGACTTGGAAGAAGAGGCTAAAGGTCCCTCAAAAAAAATTGCATTAGACGGGGAAGGAAACTGGACAAAAGCGGCCATAGGATTTTCGAAGGGACAAGGCGCTTCTGTAGATGACCTTTACTTTAAGGAAATAAAGAATGAGGAATATGTTTTTGTGAAAAAACATATGAAAGGAAAAAACACTCAAGAATTATTAACTTCTGACTTAAAAGAAGTTATTACAAGCTTATCTTTTCCAAAAAATATGAAATGGGGGTCCAACTCCCTTCGTTATGTACGTCCGATTAAATGGTTAGTAGCTCTTTATGGAACGGAGATTATTCCTTTTGAAATAACGAATGTAAAAACTGGAAAAGAATCACTTGGACATCGTTTTCTTGGGAAAAAGATAACAATTGACCAACCGGAAAGTTACAGAGAACTCCTGTTAGGTGAATTTGTTATCGTTGATCCAAAGGAGAGAAAAGACGCCATTCGAATGCAGATAGAGCGGATTGCAGAAACGGAAGGCTGGGAAATACCTATTGATGAAGGTTTATTAGAGGAAGTCACAAATTTAGTGGAATACCCTACAGCCTTATATGGCACATTTGATGAACGATTTTTGACTATCCCTGATGATGTTTTGATTACTTCTATGAGGGAACATCAACGTTACTTTCCGGTGAAAAATAAAGAGAAGGAACTGCTCCCTTATTTTGTAACTGTCAGAAATGGGGATCATCGTCACTTAGAGAATGTCCAAAAAGGAAATGAAAAAGTGTTAAGGGCTCGTCTAGCCGATGCTGAATTCTTTTATAATGAAGATTTAAAGCATCCTTTGGAGAATGGGTTAAAAAGACTTGAATCCATTGTGTATCATGAGGAATTAGGATCCATGGGAGATAAAGTTAGAAGAATAAAGGAACTTGGTGTAACGTTAGGCAGAATGGCTCAAATGGATGTAAACAGACAGAAAAAGGTGGAACGGGCTGCTTATTTAAGCAAGGCAGATTTAGTAACACACATGGTAGGAGAATTTCCTGAACTGGAAGGCCGAATGGGAGAGGAATATGCTCTTAAATCCGGAGAAGACAAAGAAGTGGCAAAAGCAATATATGAACATTATTTACCGAAGCAATCGGGTGATTCGCCACCTGAGACTGATATAGGAGCAGTAATTAGTGTAGCCGATAAAGTGGATACTGTTGTAACCAGCTTTGGGATCGGTTTAATACCAACGGGATCACAAGATCCACATGGCTTAAGAAGAAACACTGCTGGGGTCATCCAAACCTTTTTAGCACAAGGTTGGAGCTTCGACATTTTGGACATTTTTACAGAATCGCTTCTGTTAGCGGACAAACGGGGACTTTTGAAAAGACCGGTAGAGACGGTGAAAGAAGATTTGGTGGAGTTTATTACTCTTAGGGTTAAATTTTTGCTTCAAGATCAAGGTGTCCGCTACGATGTAGTAGACTCCGTTACGAAATCTGATATTGGTCAGATTCAACTTGTATTTTCTAAAGCAAGATTTTTAATGGATGAAATCACTAGTACCGACTTTAAAAAGGTTGTGGAAGCCTTCAGCCGTGTTACTAATATTGCCAAAAAGGATTCCGAAGAGAAAAAAGATATTGATGAAACCCTTTTTGAATCGGATAAAGAAAAACAATTATACCAACTGACAAAAGAAGTGAAAGTGAAATGTTCAGCTTTACTGAAAGCTGGGAAAGTGCAAGATGTTTATAATGAGTTAAAGGAATTAGAACCAGCAATACACGCTTATTTTGATAATATTATGGTAATGACCGAAGATACGGTGATTAAACAAAATCGTCTTGCTCAAATGAAAGAGACTTCTAGTTTAATTTCTATTTTTGCAGACTTTCAGTCAATTGTCTTCCATGGTGAAGAATAAAGCTAACTACTAATCGTTTTTCAGTGCTTTCATATTCAAGTATGATATAAATGAACAATTGCCTTTGGCAGAGGGCGGTGATGATAATCGAACTGAATCAAAGACAAGAAACGATTTTACAGATTGTAAAGGACAATGGGCCCATAACTGGAGAGCAAATTGCTGAAAAGTTATCGTTAACAAGGGCAACGCTACGGCCTGATTTAGCAATTCTGTCTATGGCAGGATTTTTAGATGCAAGACCGAGGGTCGGTTATTTTTATACTGGTAAAACAGGTGCCCAGTTACTGACGGAGCGGGTTAAAAAACTGACGGTAAAACAATATCAGTCTGTCCCGGTTGTGGTAAATGAATCTGCTTCCGTCTACGATGCCATCTGTACAATATACCTCGAAGATGTTGGCACATTATTTGTTATTAATGGTGATTCCCACCTTGTTGGAGTCTTGTCTAGGAAAGATCTCTTAAGGGCGAGTATGGGAAAACAGAACTTGGAATCAGTCCCTGTAAGTATCATTATGACGAGGATGCCGAATATTACAATGTGTCATGAAGGAGATCTGCTATTTGAGGCGGCTAATAAATTAATTAATAAACAGATTGATGGATTGCCAGTGGTTCGAGATGTGGAAATAAACGGTAACATAAAATACGAAGTAATTGGAAGAATTACTAAAACGAATATGACGAAAGCACTTGTCCAGATTGCTCTAGATGATTTTCATTAGTGAGAGGAGGACTTCAATTTAAATGAGTGACACACACGAAATTGTATATGTTGTTTCAGATTCTGTAGGGGAAACGGCTGAAATGGTGGTGAAAGCTGCTGCGAGTCAATTCATCCATTCAAATATAAAAATTAGACGTATTCCCTATGTTGAAGATACAGGTACTGTAGAAGAAGTCATTTTGCAAGCGAAAGAAAACGGTGGTTTAATTGCCTTTACATTGGTAGTACCTGAGGTGAGGGAATACTTAATTAAGGAAGCGGAGAAAGCTAATATTCCCATGTGTGATATTTTAAGCCCGATGATGAATCTTCTTCAAACGAAGTGTAGTGGAACACCAAGAAATGAACCTGGACTGATGCACACTTTGGACGAAGACTACTTCAGAAAAGTAGAGGCAATAGAATTCGCAGTAAAATATGATGATGGTCGAGATCCGAGAGGTGTATTAAGGGCTGATGTTGTACTTGTAGGGGTTTCACGTACATCAAAAACCCCATTATCTCAATACTTAGCCCATAAACGCTTAAAAGTTGCTAATATTCCACTTGTACCTGAAGTGGAACCTCCCGAGGAATTATATACCATTTCAAAGGAGAAGGTCATTGGTTTAAGTATAAGTCCAGAAAAGTTAAACTCCATTCGTACAGAACGATTAAAGTCACTTGGACTGAAAGCCGAAGCGATTTACGCCAACTTTAACCGAATCAAGGAGGAATTAGAATATTCCACGAAAATAATGGAGAAGATTGGGTGTCAAGTGATTGATGTCTCTAATAAAGCAGTGGAGGAAACAGCCAATTTAATTCATCACATGATTCAAAAAAATAATGAGAAAAAACTTTAGTTCTTCTCGAAAGTACAGATTCATGGGAATCTGTACTTTTTTTCTTCAAAAAGTTCGATATTCTTTTTTTTTTGGAAATATGTATAATTTATGGTGCAAATGTCTAGCGTAATTTTTGTTGATACTATATAATGAAATATTGTGATTTCTTATAATATTTCATAATAAATAAGCATAAAACAAAAAAAGAACAAATAAATTGTAAATGTCAAGACTTTTTCTATTTATTTTGGTAAAGATAGTAAATGGGATAAATTCTAGGGGAAACGAATTTGAAAGAAGGAATCTTTAAAAGGATGTAGAATACAGAACTATGCAAAAGAAAATAGGAAAGATATTTGTCGATGGAGATGCATGTCCTGTAGTAAAAGAAATATTGGAAGTTGCAAAAAAAAATGATGCTCAAGTAATGTTTGTATCTTCTTATGCTCATATGAGAAAAGAAGAGTTTCCATCACTAGTGACCCATATTATGGTGGATCAGGACCGAGAAGCCGCAGACTTAAAAATAGTTAATCTAATTAAAAAAGGTGATCTGGCTATTACGGATGATCTTGGGCTATCGAGTTTACTACTTGCAAAAGGGGTTTTAATTCTTACATCCAGAGGAAATTGGATTACTGATCAAAAGATCGATTACTTGTTGGATTCAAGGCATCTTGCTGCAAAAAAACGACGTGCTGGGGGGAAAACTAAAGGGCCAAAAAAGCTTACACAGCAAGATCGTGATTACTTTCTGTATGAATTAGAAAAAATAATGTCTATTTAGCAGGAATTTTGGCGGAGAAGGCGAAATTATATACGCCATCCCTTTTTTAAAGAGCAAGATAAAAAAATGTTTTATTTATATCGACTACTACATCAATTGTGGCAGAAGATATCAGGCGCTTGCGCTTTTCTTAAAAGGTAAGCAAGTATAAGTTTTTGCACCTTCGGGCAAGTTGTCTAGTTCCACTGCCCTAGCTTGTGACCAAAGGCGCTTGCGCTTTTCTTAAGTAAAGGTTGGTGAAAGAGTTGAGTCCACGAATTTCGGAGGAGAAAGTTGATGAGATTAGAAAATCCGTTGACATTGTGGACGTTGTTAGTGAATATGTTCAATTAAAAAAACAAGGAAGAAATCTCACTGGATTATGTCCTTTTCACGGAGAAAAGACACCTTCTTTCTCCGTATCCGCAGAAAAGCAATTGTACCATTGTTTTGGCTGTGGGGCTGGGGGAAATGTTTTCTCCTTTATCATGGAAATGGAGGGACTATCTTTTGTAGAAGCAGCAGCCAAAATTGCTTCTAAAGGAAATGTTTCATTACCTGATGTTGACCTCGATGTGAAACCAAAGGACGAAAAAAGTGCGTTAACCCATTGGTATAAAGGGCACCTACTTGCTGCAAAACTTTTCCATCATGTATTAATATCTACAGATGAAGGGAAAGATGCAAGGGAATATCTTAGACAGCGGGGTTTTACAAAAGAAGCTATTGATCACTTTCAAATTGGGTATGCTCCAAATTCTTGGGATTTTCTGACTAATTTTTTAAACAAACGGGAACTTCCAATGTCTGAAATGGTGGAATGTGGATTACTTGCAGTGAGGGAATTTGACAAAAAACCGTTTGATCGATTCCGTGACCGTATCATGTTCCCCATCTGGAATAAACAAGGGGAAATCATTGCATTTGGGGGAAGAATACTCAAGGATGGTAATCCGAAATATTTAAATAGTCCAGAATCTGATGTATTTAATAAAAGCCAAATTCTTTATTATATACATGAGGCAAGGAAAGTCATACGGAAAAAGAGCGAGGCTGTTTTGTTTGAAGGATATGTGGATGTTATTGCTGCATGGAGAGCGGGTATAGATAATGGAGTAGCCACATTGGGTACAGCGTTAACGGAAGGGCAAGTTAAATTACTGCATCGAAATACTGATAAAGTGATTCTTTGTTATGATTCAGATAATGCAGGACAAAATGCTACTTTCAAAAATGCAAAAATACTGGAACAGTCAGGCATTTCTGTTAGAGTGGCAAGACTTCCTGATGGTATGGACCCAGATGATTATATTCAAAAATTTGGTGGTGAACGGTTTTCTCAGGATGTAATAGGTCAAAGCTTAACATTAATGGGGTTTAAATTCCAATTCTTTCGAAGAGGTAAAAATCTCCAAGATGAAGGACAACGACTGGAATATATCCAAAGCATACTACATGAAATTAGTAAGTTAAAACATGCTGTAGAGAGAGATCATTATTTGCGACAACTGGCAGATGAGTTTTCGATCTCTTTAGAAGCTTTAAAACAAGAGCAGTTTCAAATTTATAAATCCCAGTCCAAACAACAGAGGCGTGAAACCCATTCAAAACAGATACCAAAGCTTACAGTAACTCCAAAACGGATTTTACCTGCACATGAGGTTGCGGAAAGAAAGCTTTTGGCATATATGTTACAAAATAAAAGTGTTGCCTTTCAAGTGGAAGACCGTATTGGGGGAGCATTTAACATAGATCAATACCAAGCGATTGCTGCCCACCTATACAGTTTTTATAGTGAAGGTTACGGGTCCAATATATCGCTTTTTATAGAACAACTACCTGACGAACATTTAAAACGAATAACGACTGAACTTGCGATGATGACACTTCCGGAAGATTTGTCTGAGCAAGAGCTAGACGATTATATTAGGCAAGTGGAAAAGTATCCTCAAAAGTTAGAGATTGAAAAATTAAAACTAGCCAGGAAACAAGCAGAAGATGCAAAAGATTACCATAAAGCAGCCACCATTGGTATGGATATCATAAAAATGGAGCAAGCATTGAAGAACACATAATATAGGTGATGCGGATACTGTCTTGAATTATAGGAAGGAGGGGTCGCATGGCTGAGAAACCGTTACGCCCAATGGCGGAAGGTGATTTATCCATCGATCAGGTTAAGGAACAATTATTAGAACTAGGAAAAAAGCAAGGAAATTTATCTTATGCAGAAATTACTGAACGTTTAGCAGCATTTGAACAAGATTCCGATCAAATGGATGAATTCTTTGAATTTCTAGGTGAGCAAGGAGTAGAGATTCTGAACGAAACTGAGGGTGTTCCAAGCCTTCAGCAGGTTGAAAAGGAAGAAGCGGAATTTGATTTAACCGATTTAAGTGTTCCACCGGGAATTAAAATAAATGACCCAGTAAGAATGTATTTGAAAGAAATTGGTCGTGTTCCTTTATTATCTGCTGTAGAAGAAATTGACTTAGCGAAGAAGATTGAAAATGGTGATGAAGAAGCGAAGCGCCGGCTTGCAGAAGCAAACTTGCGTCTAGTTGTAAGTATTGCTAAGCGATATGTTGGAAGAGGAATGTTATTCCTGGATTTAATTCAAGAAGGAAATATGGGTCTTATTAAAGCCGTAGAGAAGTTCGACTATAATAAGGGTTATAAATTTAGTACTTATGCCACTTGGTGGATTAGACAGGCAATTACAAGGGCAATTGCTGACCAGGCAAGAACGATTAGGATTCCGGTTCATATGGTCGAAACAATCAACAAATTAATTAGGGTTCAGCGGCAACTTCTTCAAGATCTAGGACGAGAGCCAACACCAGAGGAAGTGTCAAAGGAAATGGACTTAACTCCTGAGAAGGTTCGTGAAATCCTTAAGATTGCACAAGAACCAGTTTCCCTCGAAACTCCAATTGGAGAAGAGGACGATTCCCATCTAGGTGATTTTATTGAAGACCAAGAGGCACTAGCCCCATCAGATGCTGCTGCCTACGAATTACTTAAAGAGCAACTAGAGGATGTATTAGATACGTTAACAGATCGGGAAGAGAACGTCCTGCGCTTACGATTTGGTTTAGATGATGGAAGAACACGAACTCTTGAAGAAGTTGGAAAAGTTTTTGGTGTTACAAGAGAGAGAATTCGTCAAATTGAAGCGAAGGCACTTCGAAAACTCCGTCATCCAAGCCGCAGTAAACGTTTAAAAGACTTTCTCGAATAGTTTATGATCAGCCTGACATTTTGTGTCAGGCTTTTTCAAAAGATAGAATGTATAATTTTGGCACCTTCGGGCAAGTTGTCTAGTTCCAGCGCAGAGCGTTTACTTCGCGTATATGCTTCGAGTTGCCGCGGGACGGATATACTTCAAAGCGATGCTTGTAGAGGAAGAGCCACTACCCTGGACCGTATTCCAAGGTCCTTATGCTTCTCCTCTTGATTGGTGAGTATCTCAAACTAAAAATGTTAGCGTTATCAATTCTTTCTGTTGCTTTATATTTTACTTAGTTTTTTGTCCTAATGCAAATACATCCTAATTTTTACTAACAAGAATAAAATCCTGATAAGCTCTTATGAAATCCTAATTGGAATTTTAACTTCCTAACCATAAATGATATGATAAGAATATAATTAAAATAAGAGGTGTCAAATCTGTATGGAAATTATTGCACATCGTGGTAATAAGCGATATACACCAGAAAATACAATGGCATCATTTTATTCTGCTATGACATATCCAATCGATGGGATAGAATTGGATGTCCAATTCACAAAGGATGGAATTCCAGTTGTTATTCACGATGATAAGATCGATCGAACCACTAATGGGCGGGGGTATGTACGATCTTTTTCCTTCCAGGAAATTCGTCAATTTGATGCGGGGACATGGTTCCATGAACGGTTTCGCGGTGAAAAGATACCATCTCTTAAGGAAGTATTCCAGTGGGCCAGCGATAAACAAGTATCCTTGCATGTGGAATTAAAAAAGCAAAAAAGAAATTCAACTGAGTATTTAACTCAGTGTTTAAAACTGATTACGAATTTACATCTGGAAGACCGTGTAATTATTTCCACTTTTTACTTCCCGTACTTAAAATTTTTCAAAGAGAGACAACCTAAGATTGAGACAGCGTTAATTACGAAAAACCCAATTCTTCGTTCCTATCATTATTTAAATCATATAGGAGCAGATGCTATCCACATTAGAAACACGTATCATGCTACACAGTTTTATAAGTATTGGTCTATGAAGGGAATACCTGTACGCCCTTATAATGTTCATAAAATAAAGGACGCATTAAAATGTCAGCGATTAGATGTACAAGGGATTATTACAAATGACCCAAAGCAAATGGCGGATATTTTCCGAAGTGAATGTAAAACATCATAAGTTAAAGAAAAATGTTAATTTAGTATCGAGGTTCATTTAAATACTTTTCTAATAATAATTTTTAAAGTACAATAAGTGATAGCTTTGCATTTTGCACAAGCATTGGTTATAGTTCAAATATAAGATTTTATATCAAGGAGGTACATAACTATGAGAGGGAAACCCCTTTTTCCGTTTGCCATCACAGCTATATTAGGAATTGGCTTAATCACTATTTTATCCTTTGTTGGATTATATCAAGGTGGAGACGTGGCACAAGAAAACGGTGAGGAGCAATTTGAGACATCCTATGAGTTAGGGGAGCATGTTTACATTGGAAACTGTTCTGGTTGCCATGGTGGAGATCTAGGTGGGGTTGGATCTAATCCAGCATTAAATGCGTTGGAAGGTAATTATTCAGAAGATGAAATAGCCACTATTATCACAGAGGGTAGAGGTGCGATGCCTGCATTTGGCCGTTTGTCCAATGAAGAAGTGGATGCAGTCATTGAGTTCTTACTTACTGAATCAGAATAAATGTTAGAAGAAAGAAGGATATTCATATCCTTCTTTTTTTACAAGACTAAATCGTAGACTGTAACGATAAATAACACAACGCTTTATGTTCACTACAGCCTTTTCAAAATAAAGTTAGTAAAAATAGGTGAATGATATGAATGATATTTCTTTGTCAAAAAGATTAAAGACAGTGGCTTCTTTTGTCCAAAAAGGGGCAAGGGTAGCCGATATTGGATCGGATCACGCTTATTTACCGGTTTATTTAATCAAAAATGGAACGGCACAATTTGCTGTTGCCGGAGAAGTGAATAAAGGGCCATTCCAAGCTGCATTAAAACAAATTAGTAAATTTGGATTTGAGCATGCTATCCAACCAAAACTAGGAAACGGACTGTCTGTTATGGAAGGTGAATCAATAGATACGGTAACGATTGCTGGTATGGGGGGACCTTTGATTGCTGATATTTTAGATGAAGGTAAAGAACGACTGACGACTGTAAAACGTTTAATTTTACAGCCGAATATTGCTGCAGATCGAATTAGACGGTGGTTGATAGAGGATAGTTGGGAACTACTCGATGAAGTCATTTTAAAGGAAGACGGACATATTTATGAAGTGTTAGTAGCTGAAAAAGGAAATCCAAAAACTCTTTACGGAAGTTCAGATGTGGAGAAAGAGATTTGGCTCGGACCAAAACTACTTCGAGAAAAAAGTCACATATTTATGGAAAAATGGAAAAGAGAACTTGTGCAGTTAGAAAAGATTCAGCAGCAGTTATATGTGGCTTCAGAATCAGAGAATATGGAAGCGAGGAAAAGGGAGATTGATCAAAAAATTACATGGCTAAAGGAGGTACTATTATGAAGTTTGCCCATGGACAAACGATAATTCAGGAGTTTGAAGTATTTTCTCCAAAGAAATACGCTATGGAAGGGGATAAGATCGGACTTCAAATTGGTACACTTAATAAACATGTAAAGAAAATTATGATTGCTTTAGATGTACTGGAGTCTGTGGTGGATGAAGCTATTGAATTAGGGGTTGATTTAATTATTGCGCATCACCCGATTATATTTCGGCCCATAAAGGCCCTTCGTACAGATCAAGCATACGGAAGAACTATTGAAAAACTTATAAAAAATGATATTACAGTTTATGCTGCACATACCAATTTAGATGTTGCAGACGGCGGAGTAAACGATTTAATGGCTGAAGCCATTGGTCTAGAAAATACAGAGGTTCTTGTAGAAACGATGGAAGATCCTTTAAAGAAAGTGATAGTGTTTGTTCCTGAAGAACAGGCTCCTGCAGTTAGGGAAGCCATAGGGAATGCAGGAGCAGGTCACATTGGTAATTACAGCCATTGTACTTTTAATACAGCAGGTACTGGCACCTTTAAACCTGGCGAAGGAACGAACCCTTATATAGGAGAACAGGGAAAAATGGAGTATGTGTCAGAAGTGAAAGTAGAAAGCGTATTCCATGCCTCTATTGAAAAAAAGATAATTCGTGCCATGCTAAAAGCTCATCCATACGAAGAACCTGCCTACGATATATATGACATGGGTAATTCTGGAAAAACATTAGGTCTTGGTCGACTTGGTGAACTACCAGATGAGATGACACTTGAAAAATTTGCAAATCATGTCAAAAAAGTTTTTGATGTAAAAGGTGTCCGAGTGGTTGGCGATTTAACTCGTCCCGTAAAGAAAGTTGCTGTTCTTGGGGGAGATGGTAATAAATATGTGTCAACGGCTTTATTTAAAGGGGCCGATGTTTTTGTTACAGGTGACTTATATTATCATGTGGTACATGATGCTATGATGGAGGGCTTAGCGATGGTGGATCCAGGGCATAATGTGGAAAAAATCATGAAAGATGCTGTGAAGGAACGCCTTTTATCTTTCATTAAGGCTAAGGGATATGATACAGAAGTCATTTCATCAGAGGTACATACGGATCCATTCCAGTTTATATAGAACATTAACAGAATACTATTTGAATTAATATGTGAGAAAAAAGGGAACGAAACTAGAAAAGTTTCGCTCTTTTTTCTCCTTTAAAAGGTCATATTTGCAGTTTTTAAAGAAATTATAAGTTTTCATATCTCTGTCTAGCTCCAGCGACGAGCTTTATATCGGTGACATCCACAGGAGTGATGCTAACAGAGGAAGAGGCACTGCCCTAATGTCGTGTTCATAGAATCTTGCACTTTGCATTTGAAAATAGTAAATGTTCCTTTAACTTAGCTCGTTTTCTTTTTTACCTTTGGAAGAATTCTCGTTAATTTAACAGTACTTGTCGTGTCCCAAGTATGTGGATCATCTTCATCAAATGCTTCAATAAACGATATAACTTCCTTGGTTATTGGAGTAGGAGTACTTGCACCTGATGTAACAGCCACTTTCTTTATCCCCTGCAGCCATTCGAGGTTTAATTCATTAATATTTGCAATACGATAAGCTGGGGTGCCGGCAATTTCATGAGACACCTGTGCAAGGCGATTTGAATTATTACTCTTAGGATCCCCAACCACAATTAATAAATCAGCTTCCTTCGCTTGTTCGGCAACAGCTTCTTGGCGGACTTGAGTTGCCAGGCAGATTTCGTTATGAACTTCAGCATGGGGATATTTTTTTAACGAAGCATTGATCAGATGCCCCACATCCCATTGACTCATTGTCGTTTGGTTAGTAATCAATATATTTGGAGATTGGATATCTAATTGATTAACATCATCAATGTTCTCCACGAGATGAACTATATCAGGAGCGACTCCCAAAGCACCTTCCGGCTCAGGGTGCCCCTTTTTGCCAATATAGATAATCTCATAGTTTTCATCTTTTTTCTCACGAATTAAATCATGAGTTTTTGTAACATCTGGACATGTAGCATCAACCGTAGTCAGACCTTTCTCTTTTGCGAGTCGTCTCACTTCTGGGGAAACCCCGTGTGCCGTAAAAATAACCGTACCTTTTTCCACCTTCTTTAAAATCTCCAGTCGGTTTGGTCCGTCTAAAGTGATGATCCCTTCTTCAGTAAATGCATCGGTAACATGTTTATTATGAACAATCATTCCTAATATATAGATTGGTCTAGGTAAATCCAGATTTTCAACCGCTTGTCTGGCTAACACCATGGCATCAACAACACCGTAACAATAGCCTCGCGGAGAAATTTTGATGACCTCCATCATGATTCCTCCTCTAGTATAAAATAAGTTCTAGTTAACATTATAAAGGGTATAAGCGTAAAATGAAAATAAATGATAAATGATTGTTTGTTCTTGATGATTTTTTAGTAAAAAAGCCCTTCGCTTTTATGCGAAAGGCTAAATGTATTTATGCTCCTTTGGAATTATCTGTAATAAATTGATACGCTTCTTCTTCTGATAAGTCGTTAACAAGCATTAATTCACTGACAATAAATTGTTTTGCACGATCTAAATTTTTACGGTCCTCCATGTGTAGGCCGTTTGTACGTTCCCCTTCTTTAGAAGTAAGGTTCGAAATAACGGCTGCCGCATCCATGATACAACCGGTTTTTAAAAGTGTTTCATTCTCTTTTGAGTAAGGGCGTGCCGCATCCTTTTTGGAGGTGGTGGATAATTCAGTCGGCTTCAATGCTGTAGCCAACTCATCTATTTCTTTCGGTTGGATAACTTTTCTTAATCCAGATTCTTTCACACGGTTTTCAGGTAACATCAGTGTAACGTGGTTTAATGGGAAAAACACCACATAATAGTTTAATTTCTCTCCCAATATATCCTTTTCTTCAATATCCTGAATGGTTCCTGCTCCATGGTATGGATAAACTACGTGATCACCGACTTTAAACATGTGCATTCCTCCAATACAATAGTAACTACTATTGTAACACATATGGAATCAAATTTAAAATTTTACTATGGAAATGTTATTAAGTCAATGGAAAAATAAGAAAAATCCAGTCAAATGGTTAAAGTTTGACTGGATTTTCTAAATGTACAGTTTTGGTTGTGGTAAACCAGATTTTTGATCGGAATCATTCGGTTTTTTCTGTTGTCTCGTTTTAGGGTGTTTTTTTTGCTTTTTCCTCTCTTTACTCCGTTTGGTAGGGGAGGGAGGTGTTTTCTTTTTTTTATTCTTCTCTTTATTGGAATTGTTATCACTAGAAGGATTTTCCGAATCATTATTCTCTTCCTGTTTTTCATCTCCTGATTCTTCCATTTCTGTTTCAGGTTCTGAGGTATCGTTATTGCTGTCATCTGTTTCTTCTTCCTCATTATCATCGTCATCGTTGGAATTTAACATTTCCATGAGTTGCGGGAGTGATTTTACTAAAGGACCATATTGCTGTACCATTGGTCCAACTTGTTGGAAGGTTTCAATGGCTTTCTGGGCGTTCTCCATGAATCCTAATATACTTTCTAAAGTCCCACCTGAAGAAACTGTAGATGCAGCATTGCCTAGTGCACTACTTCCAGCAGCACCAGCCGTATTCGCTGCAGTGTTCATTACTCCAGTAGCTCCACCAGCCGCATTAGTTGCACCAGCGGCACTTGCCATACTCCTGCCGCCACCGAATAATCTGGACAGAAGGCCACCACCGCCTCGTGCTGCCTGCTGCATTGGCACATTAGACAATTGTTGAACTCCCTGTTGTAATCCTTGTTGTGGAAAAGCTGCTCCTGCTCCCCGCGAAAAAAGTCCGCCACCGAATGGCGAGGTAGGATTTCCAGGAGGAAAAGGGCGTGGTCCAAACATTCTGACCATCCTTTCAAATACATGATCTCTCTTCTTAGGTATATGCAATAAGAAGAAATATGGTATAGGCACAGACTGTAATTGCAGAAAATAAAAACAGAACAAAATGAAAAATACTTTTTTTAAATAAGTGGACAAAACTGGTAAGTACTTCTATAGTCATGATAAAATGTATAGTTAGTGTCAGGACTTAAGCAATTAAAGGAAGGATAAAACAATGGAACATAACTTTGAACGATTTCAATTAAAACATTTTTTAATTGAAGCACTGAAAGCTCAACATATTGATTTGCCTACGGAGATTCAAGAAAGGTTAATCCCAGCCATACGCAATGGGTTAGATGTCATTGGACAATCACAGACTGGAACCGGAAAAACATATGCTTTTTTATTGCCAATCGTGGACCGTTTGGATATAGAAATTCAAGAGACTCAAGCTGTGATTACTGCTCCAACGAGAGAACTGGCAAGCCAGTTATATGATGAATTAAAGAAGTTAACTGATTTTTCCGAAAAAATTCATTCGCAGTTAGTGGTAGGTGGAACAGACCGTCTCCGAATGATGGATAAGTTAAAACATCGCCCTCATATCGTTGTAGGTACTCCTGGTCGTGTCTCAGACATGATTGATAAGCAGGCATTAGATGTTCGCCATGTGAAAATGTTTGTGGTTGATGAGGCAGACCAAATGCTTGATATGGGATTCATAGAAGATGTGGATAAGGCTGCTAGCCGGATGGGAGAAGACTTGCAAATGATGGTGTTCTCAGCAACCATTCCTGTAAAACTGCAACCGTTTTTAAGGAAATACTTAAAGAATCCAAGACATGTGGAAGTACAACCGAAAGATGTTGCACCAAGAAACATTGAACATTGGCTTGTACCGGATCGTGATCGTGACCGGAAAGAGATGGTTGCACAAATAGCAAAATCATTAAATCCTTATTTGGCAGTCATCTTTACGAATACGAAAGAGGCAGCAGACGAGGTGTTTGAAGCAATACAGACAGCGGGTTTAAACGGGGACCTGTTGCATGGGGGAATAAGCCCTAGACAACGGAAAAAAGTCATGAAACGATTACAGGACGCTGAAGTACAATATCTCGTTGCAAGTGATCTTGTAGCTCGAGGAATTGATGTTAAGGGAATCACTCATATTATAAATTACGAAATTCCTAAGGAGTTAGAGTATTATATCCATCGGGTTGGTCGTACTGCACGTGCAGGATGGGATGGAATTGCTGTTACCCTTTTTGGAAGACATGATCAAGAGAGTATTGAGAAACTAGAAAAACAAGGGATATCCTTTATCCATCGAGAGTTGAAGAACGGAGAATGGGTCACCATTGAAAAACGAGCTCGTCCAGCGAAGAAACAAACTGATCGACCTGGTCCTACCCGTGCTATTTCCAAAAAAGTGAACAAAGTAAAACCAGGCTATAAAAAGAAAGCCCGATACAAGCGGGAAAAAGAGGAAAAGAGACAGCGTAAGATTGAAAGTAGAAGAAAAAAATAAAGATAGAATCATTGGGAGAGGATGAATAAAATGTTATTAGGCTCGCATGTTTCCATGAGCGGAAAAAAGATGTTACTGGCTGCCAGTGAAGAGGCTGCATCCTACGGGGCAACCACTTTTATGGTTTACACAGGGGCACCTCAAAATACAAGAAGGAAAAAAATCGAAGACTTGAATATTGAACTTGGAAAAGAACATATGGATGCGAATGGTATTTCAAACATCGTTGTCCACGCCCCTTATATCATTAATATTGGCAATTCAGAAAAGAAAGAAACTTTTCAATTGGGAGTTGATTTTTTAAGGAGTGAAATAGAAAGGACAGAAGCATTAGGATCAAAACAAATCGTACTTCATCCTGGTGCTCATATTGGTGCAGGTGCAGATAAGGGAATAGCAAAAATTATTGAAGGATTAAACGAAGTTTTAGATAAAAACCAGCATGTGCAAATTGCATTGGAAACAATGGCTGGAAAAGGATCTGAATGTGGAAGGTCCTTTGATGAGATTGCCAAAATTATCGACGGGGTTACACATAATGAGAAGTTATCCGTCTGTTTTGATACGTGTCACGTTCATGATGCAGGGTATGACATCGTTGATCATTTGGAAGATGTTTTAAAGGAGTTTGATCAGATTGTGGGACTTGATCGAATCAAAGTCCTTCACGTTAATGACAGTAAAAATGAGCGTGGAGCAAGGAAAGACAGACATGAAAACATCGGCTTTGGCCATATTGGCTTCGAGGCACTGGAACGGATTCTATATCACGATGCCTTTGTAAATGTGCCGAAAATTCTCGAGACACCTTATGTTGGAGAGGATAAAAAGGATAAGAAAGCACCATATAAATTAGAGATTGACATGATTAAAGCAAAGCTATTCGATGAAAGACTGAAGGAAAAATTGGTGGGTGCTTCCGTTTAAATGAAATAAAAAAAAGAGTAATAACATTGGGAAAAGGCCCTGTTATTACTCTTTTTTGTCTTTAAGATTTGCTTAAGTTTTTGTTATTCAATGGAATAGTCCAAATATTGCTCATAAGGTTTAAGTAAAGATTTTGCTTTCTTATAAAGACTTGGATCTAATTTTTTCAGTTTGTTGTTCACTTCTTGAACGAGTTGTTTGTTTCCGATATCAAAAGGTTTTTCGTGTAAGATAGATAGAATTTCTTTTGCCTGTTTTACCGTGATGGAAATGTTGTTTTCCCGGCCTAAACGAATTAATTCTTTTGCTGTTAATCCACGTATTTTTTGATTAACCATTTGTTGAATAACAGGATTCAAAACAAATGCCTCCTTTGTATTATTAAGTATACTATTTTATGATTATGGATTTATAAGAAAAATGTTCCAAAATAATGTATAATGTGAAATATAATGGATTTATGATTGGGGAGCTCGACATTGAAAAATAGTAAAGACTATCTCAATAATACCTATCTAAAAGAAATGATCGGGCTCACGGACGACTGGAAATTTATTTTCTCTACAGATTTTACATTAATTGACGCGTTCGTGAAAGATTTGGAAGTGCAAGAAATAATTAGAAATAATTTTCACGATTGTTTTCCTGATAAAGAAAAGGATCGTTTTTTTGACTTTTTTCAGAAGATTAAGACGTCTTCTGAAGGGGTAATGGAAAGTCTTCGCATGAAGATCTTGGATGATGAATTTGACTTAAAAATGACCGGAGTTCTTTATGAAGATAAAGTCCTTATAAGTGGAGAAGTTATGGAGAATGATCTTGAAGATTTATCTGAACTATTGGAGGGACTGCTTTCCCCTGCGTTGGTTTTATCAAAGGGTGGGAAGGTTATCCATAGTAATACTTATTTTGGAAAACTCTTGTCCGATTATGGATATGAAAAGAAAATTGACTTATCAGAAACGGATAATCCAATTTTACGAACCATTAACGAACTTTATAGAACATGGAATCTAACTGGAAGATCTCCCCTAGGAGAAAGGATATATCAAGAGCATGGCATAAGATTAGTCATTAAAGGTTCCAACTATAAGGATTGTTTGTTCGTTTCTGTAAAAGATGAAAGTTTTCAAGAACGGTTTGAAGAATTACTGAAAAATCAGCAACAAATGGAAGTGGTGTCCCAAGTGGCAGCAGGCGTTGCTCATGAATTGAGAAACCCCCTTTCTGTTATTAAAGGATTCCTTCAATTATCGCGATTATCTAATAATATTGATAAATATTATGACACTATTTTTACGGAGATGGAAAGAATGAATACAATTATTGAAGACTTCCTTTCTGTGTCTCGAAAAAAAATACATAAACAATACATTAAACCTAAGAAACTGATGGAATCATTATTAATGATTTTTAAATCGGAATGTATTCTTCACGATATTGAATTCACAAATTCCATAGTAGATTATCCAGCTAATCTGCATGTGAATGAACAAATGATTAAGCAAGTGCTATTAAATATTCTTCGTAATTCTGTGGAGGCTTATGAAGGACAAAAACTGGACCGTATTTTTAAGTTGGAGTCAAAAGTAGAATCCAATTGGCTTCGTATTGATTTGACGGATCACGGACCAGGAATACCTCCTAAGATCATAGAGCGGATTGATGAACCGTTTTTTACGACAAAGGAAAAGGGAACAGGCATTGGAATTCCCTTATGTAAACATATTATTGAAGAACATCAAGGGAAATTTAACGTCTTTAGTAAGATGGGAAAGGGAACGATGGTTTCCATATTTTTACCTTTACATGAGGATAATTGAACATTTTCGAAAAAACTCCCATTATGGGGAGTTTTTTTCATATTTGGTGCAGGAAAGGATTGCAAAAATCAAAGTTGGGGTTTATAATAACCTTAAATAAAAAGTTTACTTAGGGCAACTTTTTGAATCATGGTCAAAAAAGTCGATATCAATCACAAACGTTGCGTGCGCGACATATAATCCAATATATGAGCATAACTGGGCAGAGGTATTATATATGTTTGAGGTCTGAGAAGAGGAGGATG
Organism: Evansella tamaricis; assembly: GCF_019042215.1. Classification (GTDB taxonomy): domain Bacteria; phylum Bacillota; class Bacilli; order Bacillales; family Salisediminibacteriaceae; genus Evansella; species Evansella tamaricis. The sequence continues at coordinate 34,730 of NZ_JAHQCS010000092.1, forward strand.
AATATGAAAAAGAAGGATATGGTTGTTGTAAACAGACTGTCGGTTCACTACCACGGAAATCTGGCCTTAAAAGATGTTAGTTTTTCCGTAAATAGGGGTTCTATAGTTGGAGTAATCGGTCCTAATGGAGCTGGGAAATCCACATTGATGAAAGCGATGCTCGGTTTAGAGCGGAGTAAAGGGACAGTTTCTTTTTTCGATCAGCCTATAAAAGAAATACGTAAAAATATTGCTTATGTTCCCCAACGTAATACCATAGATTGGGATTTTCCAGTTAGAGTACTAGATGTGGTACTTATGGGAAGATATATGCATATACCTTGGTTTATGTTTACAAGGAAAGCAGATAAATTAAGGGCAATGGTGGCATTAAAAAAGGTTGGAATGGAGGAGTTTGCAAATCGTCAAATAGGTGAACTGTCCGGGGGGCAACAACAACGTGTATTTATAGCGCGGGCTCTTTCTCAGGATTCCGACCTCTTCTTCTTAGATGAGCCATTTGTGGGAATCGATGTAAAGTCAGAAGAGATAATAGTGAACTTATTACATGAACTTCGCAATCAAGGGAAAACCATTTTTGTTATACATCATGATTTAAGTAAAGTGGAGAAATACTTTGATCAACTCGTGCTCTTAAATCAGGAATTGATCCATGCAGGGAACGTGAAGGATGTCTATAGTGCGGAAAACTTAAAACGGGCTTATCAGGGAAGTGCTGCTCTTATGAAAGAAGGTAAAGAATTGGTGGTGGTGAATCCATGATCGGTCAAATCAGTTCTTTTATAGATCAACTCGTTCGATATCAATATTTGCAAAATGCCATGCTTGCAGCGATCCTCGTTGGTATTATATGTGGTGTCATAGGGTGTTTCATTATATTAAGGGGGATGGCACTGATGGGGGACGCTATATCCCATGCTGTCTTACCAGGGGTAGTTATCGCATACATGCTTGGTGCCAGCTTCTTCATTGGTGCTGTGATAACAGGTGTATTAACCGCATTATCCATTGGCTACATTTCACAAAATAGCCGAATAAAAGAAGATTCGGCAATAGGGATAATGTTTACAGCAATGTTTGCTCTTGGTATTGTGATGATTACTGGTTTACAAGGAACAAGTGTTGATCTGTGGCATATTTTATTTGGGAATGTATTAGCAGTATCAAAGGTTGACCTCTGGATTACAGTAGGAATAGGGGCATTTGTTTTACTTGCAGTAGTTCTCTTCTACCGCCCATTACTACTAAGCACTTTTGATGAGACTATGGCAAAGGCATCTGGTCTACCGGTAAAATTCATTCATTACATGTTAATGCTTTTATTATCATTAGTGACAGTAGCATCACTTCAAACGGTTGGAATTGTACTTGTTGTAGCTATGCTGATAACACCAGGGGCAACAGCTTACTTATTAACGGACCGATTTCCGGTCATGTTGCTTTTATCTGCGTTCTTTGGTGTCGTATCTGCTGTTGCAGGAATCTTTTTCTCGGTGATTTATGATGTATCATCCGGTGCATCCATCGTACTGGTGGCATCTATATTGTTTCTATTTGCACTTTTCTTTTCGCCAAAACAGGGAATTATCCCAAGGATGTTACGTACTCCAATACAGCAAGGCTAAATTTTGTAAAGAATACAGATTAAGGAAAGAGACGCGTTGAAAAAAGAGGTCACTGAAAAAGTATCTTACAACTTTTTCAGTGGCCTTTTATTTGTATGGCAATGGCGTCGCTCGCCTGATAGGAGAAAATCGCTCTTATCAGGCTTTTTAAAGATTGCGACGGCTATACTCATTGCGTGAAGGAACTGTAAAAGTGGAAAAGCATCCTTCATAAAATGTTTACCAGGACAAAACTGTGGTATTAATATAATGGGTTTTCGTTGCAGTTGTGGGAAAAATGGTATATGATACATAATTGTATATTCTGGGAGGAATGTACACTAAGGAGGTACACCTATGCATCTAAAAAAAGGACATGCTATTCTCGCAATGGCAACTGCTGTAATTATATTACTCATTGTTGGAACAGAACATATGAAACTGAAGGAACAAATTAGGGAAATGGAAGTTAGTTTAAATGCTCAGGAACAGGAATACAAACAAGCATTAAATGTAGAAAGGATAAAAGGATTCGTTGACTATTCGGAAAGGGAAGGCATATCGTCTAGTTATCTCTCATGGAAAGAAGCACATGAAATTGCTGAACACTTTTATGAAGACAGTGATGGGAGGTTTCAAAAGGAATGGGCCATATTCTTAGCCATGGAAACGGATGGGAAAGAGTTAGACCCGTTCCTTGTCTATGAGTTATTAAAAGTGGAAACTGGAGGAACTTTCGACCCTCATTTAATCGGACCAGAAACTCCATATGGACATGCTTATGGGTTAGCCCAATTTATGACAAATACCGGGCCGTGGATAGCTGAAATGGCAGGCATTCCATATGAACAGGATAAGTTATTTGATCCCATTTATTCCATTCAGCTGGCTATTGTCTATTTAGATTTTCTTTATCAACAATACGGAGATTGGAATCATGCGTTAACAGCATATCATCGAGGAATCTATGGGTTGGAACAGTACATTGAAGAAAATGGGCATGCCGAAAGCTGGTATGCAGTATTAATTCAAGAGAATGCAGAAGACAGTCAGTTGTTATCTTACGAGCAAGGAAATTAAATCTAACTATAGAAAGTAGGATGTCTCGTGTTCTGTTGAGACATCCTTTTAAAATCAATATTTTTCTTTTTTTGTTGACCGTGACATGTCATAGAGTATTTTCTGACTTTGAATAGGTTTGTCATCCTTTGTAAAATGAACATATTCATAAGTCCCATCGGGCTGTTGAATTCTTGCTTTCGTGTTGTCCTTTAACGAAATAAGAAGGATATCTTTGATCCTTTTTTTGATGGAAGGGCAGTGTATTGGGAAAAGTATTTCAATTCGTTTATCCATATTACGGGTCATCCAATCTGCTGAGGATAAATAAGTGCTTTCCTTTCCGTTCTGATAGAAATAAAAAATTCTGCTATGTTCTAAAAAGCGGTCAACTATACTTCGTACGGTGATATTCTCGCTAACTCCAATAACTCCTGGCCTTAAACAACAAGTGCCCCTGACAATTAGATCTATGTTTACACCGGCACAACTCGCTTCATAAAGCTTCAAGATAATGGGTTTGTCTGTTAAGGAATTCATCTTTGCAATAATATGACCATTTCCAGTCTTGTTTTTACAGTCTATTTCTAAATCGATTAATTCAAGAAATTTGTCTCTCATTTCAAGTGGTGCTGTGGAAATTTCATTCCATTCCGGTTTGACACTAAAACCACTGAGATGATTAAAAAAGTAGGTTGCATCTGTTCCAAATGATTCTTTGGAAGTTAGAAGCCCCATATCAGTATACAGCTTCGCTGTGGAGTCATTATAATTACCAGTTCCAAGATGAACAAAGCGTTGAATACTCCCTTTTTGCTGTCTAACAATTAATGTGATTTTACTGTGAGTTTTTAGCCCTGTAATTCCATAAATAACGTGAACACCTGCTTTTTCAAGCTTTTTTGCCCATTGAATATTTCTTTCTTCATCAAAACGAGCTTTCAGCTCCACAAGAACCGTTACTTGCTTGCCGCGGTTTGCTGCTTGTTCCAATGCATCTATAACTGGAGAATCACCGCTTACCCTGTAAAGTGTCTGTTTGATTGCCAGTACATTTGGATCTTCGGCGGCTTTAAACATGAGATCCACAAAGGGTTGAAACGATTCATAGGGATGATGCAGGAATATATCTTTTTTTAGAATGGCATCAAAAATATCACCTTCCCCAACTAAATCCTGAGGGTGTTGGGCGATAGCTGTCTCATGCAAAAGATGTTCATGATCCTTTGATATATCTGTGGCAAAGGCAGATAAAAAAGTATAATCAATTGGCCCGGATACTTCATAAAGATCATCTTCTTGTAATTCAAGAATAGTTGTTAAATACGTCAGGACATTTGGATCCATTTTCTTTTTTATATATTCAAGCCGTACGGCAGCACCCCATTTTCTTTTTTCTAACTCTTTTTCAATTTCTAATAAGAGGTCGCGGGCACCTTCTTCATGAATGGTCAAATCGGCGTTTCTTGTTATTCGGAAAGGAGATACTGATTCAACTATCATACCTGAAAATAATCTTTGTATAAAATAGCTGATGACATCTTCTAATAATACATAACAATGATCATCTTTATGGACGGGCGGTAAGTGGATAAACCGGTTTAACACAGATGGGACTTGGACAATGGCCATCTTCTTTTGGATATTCATAGGTTGCCCCTTTAAGGAGACAGCCAAATTTAAACTTTTACTTGTCAACATGGGGAAGGGATGTAACGAGTCGATGGCCATAGGTGTTAAAACTGGTAGAATGTATTCATTAAACCTCTGACTCAAATATTCGATGTGATCCGGTGTCATCTCTTCCATACTTAAAAGTTCAATTCCTTCGTCATGGAGCCTAGGTTTCAATGAACCATTGAACAAATCATCCTGTAGGGATATGAGATGATGTGTATAAGTGCTTATTTCCTTAAGTTGTTCTTTCGGTGTCATTCCAGCTTTGTTTTCTGGTTTATTAAATCCCGCTTTAACTTGATCTTTTAAGCCGGCCACACGGACCATAAAAAATTCATCTAAGTTAGAACTGAAAATTGCAATGAATTTTAATCGCTCTAAAAGGGGATTCCTCTCATCAATAGCTTCCTGAAGTACCCGCTTATTAAATGCCAGCCAGCTAAGTTCCCGATTATTATAATAAGTTGGGTGTTGTAATCTCCTCAGGTTAGGATCGTTCTTCACGTACACATGTTTCATCCTTTCATACCATACATTGATAGAAAATCAGAAAAGATTGTTTTTTTCAAACACAAACTCAATTTGTTTTCCAAGTGCTTTTTCCAAGTGTTTTTTGTGTTTTTTCCCGTACGTTTCTTCAAAAAATGGATCACCGGAATAACCAAAATGGAGCACGTAGGTGGAATCATCTTTACGTTCCAGTTTGACAGACAGGATCACACCGCGATGGGAATAATCTAACGCCCAGCAAAGTCTTAAGATAGCCCCCATGACTTCTAATTTCGAGGATTCCTCTTTTAATAGCCATCCGGGAAAGGGAGAGGCATATTGTTTCAGTTGGGAACGTGATTTAAATGAAGCCAGTAAAGCTAAGACGAACCGTTCCTTGTGAGTGAGCCCGTCAACGGACTGGTTAGTTAATAAATAAAACGTGTGTTGGCTTTTAGATTCTGGATGGATCGAAGCACCTATGTAAAAAATTCTTGCTGCCCACCTTAACAGTAATAAATCATATTTAGTCAAGGGAGATTCAAGATATGGATTCAGTTCTTTTGCCATAAATAATGCCAAGATTGAAATTTGTTTCTGGTGTTCATTATCCATGGAGTAATCAAGACTGAGCTGATAAAAACTCTCCTCTGCAACATTCGGAAATTGTGTTATACCAATCGGTTGTAGATACATTTCACTAAACAACCCATTCCGAAGACCTTTGTCACTGACGATAAATTTGTCGCTCCCGGAGAAACGGATCAATTCCTCTATCGCTTTAATGGCAGGTATAATAATATCTGCTCGGTCTTTTGACAGTCCTTCCACTTGTCTTCGTTCTTCCAAGTTCAATCGAAGGAGACCCTGACTGACAGAGTTTATGTCATCAATTGACATTTCATACTGGTGTAATCCTGCTAACGGATAGAGGATCTGGCGCTGATGAATTAATGCTAAATTACGTGCTGTTCCCCCAATACCAATGACAGGGAGTCCTTGATTTTTGACCCATGTGAGGCTGTTAAACTGTTCAAACAAAAACGAGGTTAATCTCTGCATTTCCTCCTCCGTAGGCTGATCAGTAGAAATAAACTGTTTTTTTAATGTAATGGCTCCAAATGGAAAACTGTGATAGTTCTTTAATTTCCGATGTTCAAATAAGGTTACCTCTGTACTGCCTCCCCCAATATCGATCGTAATTCCGTCTTCTATGTTCATGGAGTTTGTGACAGCCAGATACCCGTAATAGGCTTCTTCTTTTTCAGAAAGGACATCAATCGAAAAAATACTCTTTCCTTTGATTGCTTTAAGAATTTCCTTTTGGTTCGTTGCATTACGAATCGCTGCGGTGGCGACACAACGGACAGTTGTTAATGAATAATTCTTGGCAATGGTTTCAAAACGTTCTAAAACCTTTCCGATTTCTTTTATACCTGTCTTTGTCATCTCCCCATTCTTATTAATATGGGAACTTAGTCTAGCCACTACTTTTAAATTTTGGATCTCTTTTATTCCTCCGTGTTCATTGATGTCGTATATAACGAACCGGACAGAGTTAGACCCCATATCAATAATTCCGATTTGCTGCTTTTTCATTCAGACACTCCTTCGAGAAATAATAATCAGTACTTCTATTATAGTCGTTTCATAATCGAATGTGGAATATCCTTCATCAGAACTAGAGAGATACGGTTCGAATTGTTTACAAAAAAAGGGTGGTGAGGTATACTAACACATGAAAATAAATCGTAATCATTCTTACTGGTTCTATGTCAAAACACCGAGTGATGGTTCCCAGTCCCATGAAACGAATGGAATCAGGGTCTGTCTGAATGGTGTTATTTATAATTGGAGGTCTTATCAATGACCAAAGCATCCCGTTCAATGGCAATAGAGGTAGAAGGTTTATCCTTCACATATGGCCAAAGGAATGTATTAGAGGATATTCATTTACATATACCTGAAGGCTCTTTCCTTGGGCTAATGGGACCTAATGGATCGGGTAAATCCACATTGATTAAATGTATTTTAGGGTTACTTTCCCCAACTACTGGCACCATTAAACTCTTTGGTAAACCAATCCAGAGGTTTAATGATTGGAGTCAAGTTGGTTTCGTTTCCCAAAAGGCCAATAGTTTTAACAGTGGTTTTCCGGCAACCGTCTTTGAAGTGGTCTCTATGGGTCTATACGGAAAGGTTGGTCTATTACGCTTCTTAACAAAGAAGCATAAACAGAAGGTATTAGAATCGATTCAACAGGTGGGGATGCAGGATTATGTCCATCAAAATATTGGAGAACTGTCTGGAGGTCAACAGCAACGTGTTTTTATTGCAAGGGCTTTAGTAAGTGAACCAAAACTATTAATACTGGATGAACCAACAGTCGGAGTGGACGCTAAATCCGTACAAAACTTCTATACGATGCTTCAACGGCTAAATGTGGAGCGGGGCATGACATTAATACTAGTTACCCATGATATCGGAGCGATGACCGAGTATATAACAGATGTGGCTTGCTTGAATAAGTGTCTTCATTTCCACGGGAATAAACTTGAGTTTGAATCTCAGCATGACAGTATGATGACGTCATTATATGGACATGATGTCCGTGTCATTACCCATAACCATGATCATCACGACCATGACCATGACCATGATCACGATGGGAGCGGGCATTAATGATACAAATTTTTTTTCAGTTTGATTTTTTAAGGTATTCCCTTTATACTGGGATGCTGATTGGTTTATTGGCTCCGTTGCTTGGTGTCTTTTTAGTAGTGCGGCGCCTTGCGTTAATCTCAGATGCATTATCTCATATCACCTTGTCCGGGATAGCCTTTAGTCTGTTATTGGGAAGGCATTATAGTTACTTTGCAGGATTAAATCCCATGTATATGGGAATGGCATTTTCCGTTGGAGGCGCCATTTTCATTGAAAGACTAAGGAATGTTTACCGGTATTACAAAGAGCTGGCGATTCCTATTATTTTATCTGCCGGAATCGGAATCGGAGTCGTTTTTATTTCTTTAGCCAACGGATTTAATAATGATTTATTTCACTACTTATTTGGCAGTGTTGCTGCCATACGTCAATCTGATTTTCATATGATAGTAAGTATCACTTTATTTGTATTAGTAATGATGCTCCTTTTTTATAAAGAGTGGTTCTTCTTAAGTTTTGACGAAGACCAGGCTGTAATCTCGGGGATTCCTAAAAAAACACTGCATTTTCTTTTTATCATTATGGTTGCTCTAGTGATCTCAGCATCCATGCGAATTGTTGGAATTCTTCTCGTTTCTTCTTTAATGACACTTCCAGTTGCCTCTGCAATGAGATGGGCAAAGAGTTTTAAACAAACGTTTTTGTATGCCATTCTTTTTAGTGAAATTTCTGTTATTGTTGGCCTCTTTAGCGCATTTCATTTAGACATTGCCCCAGGTGGAACAATTGTCATGTTAAATGTTATTATATTATTAATCTCTCTCTTGTTAAAACGGAAAGGGATATGATAGGACAGGTGTAAAAAATGGAGTTACTGCAGCAACTAACGTTTTTGGAACGGGGCGTACTCGCAGGTTTAATCATCGGCTTTATTTGTCCGTTGCTTGGGGCATTTTTATTAGTGAGAAGAATAACAATTATCACAGAAGCACTATCCCATATCACATTAACTGGGATTACCGCAGGAGTGTTTCTTAGTCAATCCATCATGTGGTTAACGTTTATCAATCCGTTGTATACAGGACTATTATTTTCCCTCATGGGATCGATACTGATTGAGAAACTAAGGCATATTTATAAAGGATTTCAGGAACTTGCCGTCCCGATTATTTTATCATCCGGAATCGGTTTGAGTGCTATACTGATCGGTTTATCACAGGGCAGTACGGTAGAATGGTATAACTATCTTTTTGGAAGTATTGTCACGGTATCCTTATTTGATTTGCTTTTTATTCTCATCACCGGATCCATTGCCTTTCTGATATTAATTGGTTTTTACAAAGAGTGGCTTTCCATATCCTTTGACCAGGAGTTTGCAAAAACATCTGGTATCTCAGTTAGGAGATTAAATTTCTTTTTTTCATTATTAATTGCAATTGTGATCTCCATGTCCATGAAAGTCGTTGGAATACTACTTGTCGGTGCGATGGTAACTTTACCAGTGGCTGCAAGTATTCAAATTGCCAAAAGCTTCCGTCAGGTTGTTCTTCTTGGAATCCTGTTTGGAGAAGTTGCTATCATAAGTGGTATTGTTTCTTCTTATTATTTTAATATTGCCACTGGAGGAATGATCGTTGTCTCTGGAGTGATTTTATTACTCATTGCTAATCTTATTAAACGGGGGAAGCAATTTGTTTCAACTTTTGATGTGTTAACCAAATGATGTACTAATATTTTTATAGTGATTTTTCTAGTGTTAATGAAGGAGGTCTTGGTGTGAACGTACAGGAAGCGATGCAGCGTCTAAAGGAAAAAGGTTTTAAACACACAGATAAACGGGAAGATATGTTGGAGCTTTTTTCTAATGAAAAACGGTATCTGGCAGCGAAGGATGTATTAGAATCCATGCAAGACAAATACAAAGGATTAAGTTTTGATACAATCTACCGTAATTTATCAGTGTTTACAGAATTAGGCATTTTAGAATCGACAGAGCTAGATGGTGAAAAAAAGTTTCGTTTTACTTGTTCCACAGATCACCATCACCACCATCTTATTTGTTTAGATTGTGGAAAAACGAAACATATTGATGAATGCCCAATGGATTTATTTCCGGTTAAAAAAGAAGGCTTTCATATTGTAGGCCATAAATTTGAGGTATATGGATATTGCGAACAGTGTGAGGTACAAAGACCATAGAATGCTGTGGTCTTTAAAATACAAATGTTTTCTTCATTCAAAAAGGACCCACTTAAGAAAGTGGGTTTAGGTAAGAAACCGCCTCTTTGTTTTACTTATAAGATGAGCCACATCTCCAGTGCCAGCCTCTTCTTTACGTCCTGTATGTTTATCCAATTCCTTTATCATTTCGTCATATTTGTCTTTTTTCAATCGTCCATCTACAAATAAAAATGTAGCAAAGGCATAGGCGAGGGCAGTAGTATCTACAGTTACATTCACATCCACATCAGAGTTTCCGCTCTGATGAACGACGGCTTTTATTTCTCTTTTCCTAGGCATCTGAAATTCCTCCTAATTAAATTTAGCAAATGGGCGGGGTGCTATAAAAAGCACCCCCAAGTTTCTTAAAGGTCAAGGCCTGTTTGACGTTGACGTTGTCGCTGAAGCTGGCGAGCTTTTGCTACTGCCTCTGCATCCACGTATACATCAACATAAGAATTACCACTATCTGTTACTTCTGCAATGTTGAAATTGAAGTTTTTGTCTTTAATTGTGTTTTCGTTATCAAGTCTGTTAATGTTCTTGTTAATGTCGTCATCGGACAAGAAGCGAAATGCTGTTGTTGGTCGTTGTCTAGCTGGCATGATCACCCCTCCCTTCATGAGAAACTACTTTACAATATGAGGAAATTCTTGGTACGAGTGGACAAACTCCATAGTCATTCATTTGAAATCCTTTTTCTAAAGCAAAAAAGGCATATAGAGCAGGGAATTTACCACCCTTTAGTTGAGGCTCTTTCATTACTTACGATGCTTATGATCTACTTCGACACCCACTTGACGCTGTCGTTGGGTTTGTGCCTGATGTGCTTTAGCAAAAGCCTCTGCATCCACGTACACATCTACATAAGAGTTTCCGCTTTCTGTTACTTCCGCAATGTTAAAGTTAAAGTTCTTGTCTTTAATGAAATTTTCATTTTGTAGTTTATTGCGGTTGCGGTTAATGTCATCGGGTGACGCAACGCGTGTTACGAACCTTGGAGAATGATTAGTCATATTTATCCCCTCCTTTCTTTTCCAATTACTTTAATATATGGAAAAAAAGGAAGGGAGAGTGGACAAACTCCATAGTCATTAATTTGATATTGTAATAAATGAAGAAAAGAGGCATTTTACTTGTGGAAAAAATTGATGTGGAAAAAAATTCGGCTCGAGCTCCGGTTCGGTTTGGTCCCAAGAACGGGTAACTTCTACCCGAACCTCCGGACGAAGCTCCCGTTCAAGCATACAGGAACAATAGATACCAAAAGAAAGATAAAAAGGTGGGATATCCCACCTTATGGAAGAAAATAATTAAAGTAAACCACAAAAAGTGAAAAAGAATGAGGCAGCTCCTCTAAAGATCATAATTCAATGACCTACTAGGACACCACCTTCTTCACTAACAATTAACAATTAGTTAAATAACGTATCAACTGTTTCTTTTGCACGAATCCAGTTGTCAACTCGATAAACAAGAGTTGGAACTGATTCTCGGTTGTAAGGGGTGTCCATGAGGATCACTGGAATTTTACATTCCTCAGCAATGGCACAGGCATTGTCGTGTTTATCTTCAAAGAAAATATCAACTCCGTGTTTTTTAACAGCCTCTAACTTGTTATGGCTTCCAAGGAGTTCTATATGGTGAAAGGGTAATTCCTGGCGATTAAACCAGTCAGTAGTTATGTCATGATATTCCTTCGACCTTGCACTAATATAAAATAGTTCATGGAACATGTTCCAATCAGTTAAAATTCCTTTTGCATGTGCGGCTAAATTTGAGTTCGAATAAATGTGTTTTTCATGAACCAGCATCCATTTCCAAAATTCCTCCGGTGTGATACCCAACAGGCCAGAGAGTTCATATTCCTTTAGATCATCGAGTGTAAAGCTTTTGTTAAAATGTTCATTTAAATATGGTACAAATGTTGCTGGATCCGTTACCGTACCGTCAATATCAATGCCAAACCGTCTTTTTTTCATATAACTTCACTCCAATAATTAGATAAGAAATCATTTACAACCATAATTCAATAGCACCTTGGCATACTAAGTTTACACGCCTTGGCAAAGGAGGGTTTATAAGATGTCTCAATTTGATAACAATAACCGTCCAAGGGATTTACATGTGGTAAAAGATGAACGAAGTAATGATGTGAAATACGACCCTGAGCATGAGAAAGAATCCGATTATCGGGAAGAAACATCTGTTGAATACGCTCCGAACCCTGGTCTTCTAGGTGGAAGAGCGGAGACGGAAATTTCTTCTGATCGAACGAGGGAAGTGGAAAGGGAAGAAGATACAGAAGTAACAGAAGGGAAAGGTGTTGGAACATTGGCAGTTGCCTTGTCCATTGTTTCCCTATTCTTCTTACCCATCATTTTCGCCGCAGCGGGACTGATCCTTGGATTTATGACTGTTAACCGAGGCCATAAAGCTCTTGGTTACACGGCCATTGCAATCAGTGCGTTTACCATCATTATGGCTGTCTTTTTTGCACCATTTGTCACCTGACAAAATCGCCAGGGGTGATGTGAGTGGAAAGCTGTATTTTTTTGAAAACGCTCCTCACCTAATGTAAAAAAGAAAGTGGCGCACAATATTGTGCGCCCTTTTTTTAAAGATAAGAATTTACAAGTTTCGGCACCTTGGGAAAGTTATCTCAACGCCATAGTCGATTCCGCTTTTCATTGTCTAGCTCCATCGCCTACTCGCTGCGGGGCACTTCGGAAGTGACAACCGAAGTCAAAGAACGGACTTCTAGTTGTCATTCCTGCACTGCCCTACGCTCGTAACCATAGTCGATTCCGCTTTTCATATTACTTCGCTAATTCTTGTTCAGCTTTTTGCTTTTCTTCGTGTTCTTTTGCTAATTTATCAATTTCTTTCTTAAGTTCTTCTACCATTTCCGCTTCTGGTACTTTACGAATGGTCTTGCCTTTTCGGAATAAAAGACCTTCTCCACGGGCACCTGCAATACCAATATCCGCTTCTTTTGCTTCTCCAGGACCGTTAACGGCACATCCAAGAACAGAGATTTTAATCGGTGCATTGACCTTTTGAATGTATTCTTCCACTTCATTGGCGATGCTAATAAGATCAATTTCGATTCGCCCACATGTTGGGCAGGAAATCAATGTGGCCGCATTGGCCGCAAGACCAAAGGATTTCAATAGTTCTTTCGCTACTTTCACTTCCTCAACAGGATCTGCACTGAGGGAGATACGGATCGTGCTCCCGATTCCCTGGTGAAGCAAGATCCCTAATCCAGCAGCACTTTTGATGGTTCCAGAAAAAAGGGTTCCAGACTCCGTAATCCCAAGGTGTAACGGATAGTCAAATGTTTTCGATGCTTTTTCATAAGCTTCGATGGCTAATCGGACATCGGACGCTTTCATGGATACAATGATATCGTGGAAATCCAATTCTTCCAGAATTTTAATATGGTGTAGTGCACTTTCCACCATACCGTCTGCCGTTGGATAACCATATTTATCTAAAATCCGCTTCTCCAGTGAGCCGGCATTAACCCCAATACGGATTGGAATACCTTTTGCTTTGGCCGCATTAACAACGGCTTCCACTTTTTCCCGTCTTCCAATATTCCCAGGATTAATTCGGATTTTATCTGCCCCGCCCTCAATGGCTTTTAGGGCAAGTTTATAATCAAAATGAATGTCGACCACTAGGGGGATGTTAATCCTTTTTTTTATTTCCGAAATGGCTTCTGCTGCTCGCATGTCAGGACACGCCACTCGGACAATTTGACATCCAGCCTCTTCTAAACGGTTGATCTCAGCTACAGTTGCCTCCACATCGTGTGTCTTTGACATGGTCATACTTTGAATAATAACCTCATCGCTTCCACCGATGGTGATTGGTCCAACCTTCACCGGTCTCGTATTTTTTCGATGAATAATTTGGGTCACTCGTATCGCCCCTTTATGTTATCGATGTTTATAAACATTTTTAAAAGATTAGCCCATACATTAGATGAGCTTTTCTATTCCTTGTTCATTGTACCAACGACCTCACACTTGTGGCAAGAACTAAAACTCATCCAATCACTCAGAAGCATACAGGGGGAAACGGTAAATTTCCCCTACAAGGATTTTATGGGCTTCCACCTGGGGATTTAACGCCTCAAAGTCATCAACGACTTTATATGGGGGAATCGAAAAGCTGTCATCATGGAGCGCTCTCACAACACCATAAACCGTATGTCCTGATTCCACGATAACTTCCTGATAGGGTAAACTGACTTGATTAGAAGGTTCATCAGTCGTTTCCTCCATCTGCTCTAATTCCTCTATGTCGATCTCATTGTGACTGGACACCTGTGGAATCGTCCCGTTCCTTAAATCGTAATAGGCGCTTACACTAACAAGAATTGCTATGATTAACACAAGTAATGGGCGCATCTGCTCCATCTCCTTATTTCTTTTATATAGACTATGTTAAAGGCTAATGTTGATTTTTTAACAGGATGATTTTTAGCGAAATTTACGACTACTGTCTCTTCCTCTGCGAGCAAATGCTCCGAGGCGTATCCGTCGAGACAAATCGACGTATTTTCAGAGAAGTTGTGCTCTTTCCTGCGGGAAAAGCGAGTTCAGGGGAGACCCCGCAAGGTGTGAAGCACCGAGGAGGCTCCCGAACCGCCCGCGGAAAGGGAGTGAATTTCGCAAAAATCAACATTGAACGATAACAAAGCCTTTATATAAAATCTTTTACTCATATATATGGTATGTCTAGTGATTTTATTCCAGTTTACTAGAAAAAATAATAGAGAAAACTAGAATCTCACTAAAACCTGTTTAAATAAGAACTGCAGGGGACATAATAGTATAATAGAATACAGATTAAATAAATGAGTTTAGGGAAACAGGGATACTAGAGGAGTCATAGAAGGACAAGAATTCTCATAAAATGTAATCATACGTTGGGCTGGTCAAGCCAGGAATTCTTTTTTTGATGGGAGTGAAATATTTTTACGCACTTTTGCAACCTTTTTGTTCCTATGTACGTCTCAAAGGGTGAAAGGGGCATGGTTTTAGCTCTTACGGGATGATCCGCAAATAAAGGATGGCTTATGGGCCACGTTTTATAGCTGACATGGAATGGTGGATGTTCCTGTCTCCTTCGGCTTACTATATGCTGGTTGTCTTTAGGTAAACGGAACATTGACCCCTTTCACCAATAAGATAAAAATCTTATGTGGAAAGATGATATCTATCAAATTAGATGAAAGTTAGCACTTAAGTCCCTTTTCTTTTAAATGAAATTAGTGTTTTCTACTATTATGGGTTGAAGTTGCTACAGAGAGGATGAATTTAAATGAAAAACAAAATAACTAAAATATTAATATCCACCTTTGCCCTGTGGTTATTCGTATCGTCCATGGTATTTGCAGATGCCATTGCCGGGGAACAAATCGTAACGTTAGGGGAAAACTTATCTGAAACACAGAAACAGGAAATATTAGCAGAAATGGGTGTCACCGAAGAGGAAGCAGAAATTATTTATGTAACTAACGAAGAAGAGCATCATTATTTAGGAGATTATATAGCAGCAAACATTATTGGATCAAGAGCCCTATCCTCCTCCATAATTACCCTGTTACCGGAAGGGGAAGGAATCAATGTGGAGACGAACAAAATCACTTGGGTTTCAGAAGGTATGTATGCGAACGCTTTAGTTACAGCAGGTGTGAAAGACGCAGATATTTATGTGACAGCCCCATTTGATGTCTCTGGTACAGGTGCATTAACAGGACTGATTAAAGCGTACGAATTGACTACGGATGAAGTGATTCCTGAGGAACAGAAGCAAGTGGCAAATGAAGAACTTGTGAAGACAGCAGAGTTAGGCGAAAACTATGGTGTGGATCAGGCCACAGAGCTAATGGCAAGAATTAAGGAAGCCATTTCTAATGAAGATATTCAGACGGAAGAGGATTTACGTGCTTTAATCCAACGGATTGCAAATGAACTTGGTATGACGTTGACAGATACTGAGTTAGATGGATTAGTATCCTTGTTTAACCGAATGAGGGATTTAAACATCGATTGGGATCAAGTGCAAAATCAAATCTCAAAAGTTCGTGATAATTTATCGGATTTCCTTAGCAGTGACGAAGGACAAGGATTTATTCAGGCCATCCTAGATTTCTTCAGTTCAATGATTGATGCATTAAGAGGTTGGTTTAGCTCATCCATGGATATAGAACCGGACCAATTTGCCCAATCAGTAGGAAATAAACAAATAGGTAGTTAACACATAGACATAGGCAGCATCGGACGGCTTGAGACATTCTCAAGCCGTTTTTTACAGGGACCTGGTCCCGCACAATTTTGTGAACTTTTTTAACAAATGTTGAAACTTATTATTTTCTTTTTCGTACATAAACATAGGATCTAAAATCTGATAAAATAATATAAGAAATAAAAATAATTACGTCTTATGAGAGGGGGATTCAGGATGGAACTGTTAAATGTACCTTCCTTTGGCTTTTTTGTAGTCTTTATTGCCACCTTATTTATTTTTGGAGAGCTCATGGTAAGGGCGAAAGGGCTGTTCGCTGTTCTCGGCGTGGTAATCATGGCCATCTATTTTTCACACCATTTAACTGCTACTGCAAGTTTATGGGTTATTTTACTCTATCTAATTGGGTTAGCACTAATTATTTTTGACGGAAAGGTAACAACAGACGGTACAATTGCCCTGTTTGGTCTTTTGTTAATGGTTCTCGGCCTGGCATTGCCTGCACCGGGATTAGTTTACGGAACATTGGTGGCGATGGCTTTAATTTTAGCCGCTCCGGCAGCTTATTTATTTACAAAGGTTTTTCCTCCGCGAAATATGTGGTCAAAGATGACCTTAAAGGATAAATTGTCAAGTGACCTAGGATACAATTCCATGAATGAATCGTATAGAGAGCTCGTTGGAAAAACGGGAGTTACGAAAACGCCATTCCGTCCAACAGGTACGATCGAAGTGGATGGAAAGTTATATAGTGCAACAACGGATAATCAATGGATGCAGCCCAATGAAAAAATAAGAGTTATCTCCGTGGATGGAACAAGGATTGTCGTCGTCCCTGAAACATAAATAGTAATTAACAAAACAGCCTACCTATAGGCTGTTTTTTTGAAGGATAGGAAGAAAATATAGGTTTTCTTATCGCTGTCTAGCTCCAGCAACGAGTGTTTACTTTCAGTGGAAGCACGTGAGCGATGCTAGTAGAGGAAGAGGCATTGCCCTACGCTTGTGACCCAAGAGCAACCCTTCATGAATAAGCTATGATTTGTGTCGACGGACAGAACGTCCTAATATCGGGTATGCCAAGACGTGGCGCTTTCGCTTTCTTATGCTTTAAGAGTAAAGTTTTCTCCACCATTCACACTATTTTTGTTCGCCAAATAATGCACAGAAAGTTGATTTAAATTGCAAGTTTAAAAAATTTTAAAGTCAAAAATAGAATGGTGTTTTATGTCGAAAATAGTAGGAATGCATGTGTTGTGGAGTGAGAATAGACCTAATGTAAAGATGTTTGAAGATAAAATAACTATGAAATTAACATCGAAAAAAGTCGAACAATATCGAATCAATGGGGCGAAATACTTAATTTAAGGCATGTGACAAAATTCAGCACACTATTTAGAACAAACGGACTATACTCAAATTATCAAGAACAAATGTAAGTACAATTCTGAAAATTTAGCAAATTTAATGAGACGCCTCCCATGGATAATGGCAAAACTATTGAAAGATAGTGACGCAAAACTTTGGGTCTAAGGACAATACATAGTATCGTACTGTTGCATTTGTCTATGACTGCCGGGTTGCCTATCGGGTAGAGATGTGAAGGGGGATCCTGGAGGATGGTCAAAGAAGTGGATAGTCAACTTGACGTGGAGTGGGTCGAATTAATTAAAGAAGCATTACAGATGGGAATGTCAGAAGAGGAAATCAGAATTTTTCTTAAACGGAAGCAGGCAGCAGCAACAAGCGTCTAACCATAAAAACACTTTTAACAATACTGTTAAAAGTGTTTTTTATGTTGCCAGTTTTGGAAAGGGAACTATTAGTCAATACCCATGGTTATCGATAATAATTGTCAGAAACACTAGAACTAGTACTATTATCGTCTTGGGAAGTAAGGATAGTAATCGGTAAATTTAATGATTGAAATATTCGTTTAACTACATCTATAGAAGGATTTTTTTTCATCCCCCGCTCTAAATAGCTTAAGTAGGACTTTGAAACACCAGTCATCCTTGAAAGCTCAGATAGAGAAATGCCTTTTTCTTTTCGCTTTTGTCGTATCATATCTCCTATCATATAATAGCCTCCTTTCCCCAATATAAACACAAATTGTCATTACTGTTCATTATAACGTATATAACAAATTTGGAAAAACATCAAAAGAGGGAGTAAATAGGAGTAAAATCCCAAAAAACAAAGATAAGTGTTCGTTATAAAGAATTTATGAAGGAATTTATATTTTTTGTACTATTATCGTACGAACAAGTATGGATGTATCGCTTCAATGTGGGTGGCCTTCGACTACACCATAATCTCTCGAACCATTTGGCACAATTAACATATTCAAGGAAATTACCTTTTTGGGTATTGCTCCAATCAAACTCTGAATGGAAAACTTTAGGGCTTCCCCTTTTCCAACTGACCAACAACGTGTATGAATTTTTACAGCTTAACAATGAACATGTTTCAATCGCAACAGTCTACAGAATAAGCCCAAATAAATTAGTGTGAGATATGTTCAGATTAGTCAATAGTGCGATTTATTTCATTATCTCAGTTATCACAAGCTCTTTTATAATCTTAATAACGCCTCTTAACACCCATTATTTAACATAAACCCCATCAATTAACTCTATTCTTGTTCTTTATAAAGGAAAAATATTGTCTTTTTGAGAAAAAGAGAGATAATTGAAGAAAAACGTTCGTTATATTCGTAATAACGAACAAAATGACCGTTTATGAGGTTTTCTAATTCTATTTACGTGAGGTATACTGACGTTGTAAGTTGATTCGCTAAAACGAATTAAATAGTGGAATTATAAAATATACATATTTTTTTGTGAATTTAATTCGTTAAAACGAACAAAAAGGTGAGTGATGAATGGACAAACATTCATTCCTGGTTTACTTGTTAATCCTAAAGGGATTCAAGATAAAAAAGAAAAAGATTGAGGGAGGAAGTAGAATGAGCGTTAAGAAAAAGCTTAGCATGGGTATTATGTCGGCACTACTGGGTATTGCACTAATTGGGGGAGGAACATTTGCTTATTTCAGTGGAACTGCAGTGCAAACTAATACATTTGCATCTGGTACATTGTCATTAAGCTCTATTCCTGAAGTAAATGTGGAACTAGACAACATTAAGCCTGGGGATTGGACCTATGAAACATTTGAGTTATACAACGACGGAACTCTAGATATTCAATATGTAGACTTGTCCACGTCCTATAGCGTTAAACAAGATGGTGTACCTGTGGGATCTACTCTAGCAGACCAATATGCTGATTCAATCATTGTGGAATTCCTTCGTAATACTGGCGGTGACGAGCCTTACGATGTTATTTTGGAACTTACTCTATATCAGTTAGCGAACATGACTCAGGAAGATTTCGAAGATGTTCTAGATCAGATTGATCTGGAGTGGGAATGGGTTAATACTTGGCCATATTTAATACCTTGGATTGGTTACTGGAATGAGACTGAAGAGATCGTGTCCCCAATTTTAGAAGTTGGAGAAACTGCCTACATGGACGTACGATTCAAATTTGAGTATTTAGATGAAGACCAAAACCACCTTCAAAATCTAGACCTTGAACTTACTTGGACGTTTGAAGGATACCAAACTCCTGGAGAGTATATCCAAAATTAACTAATTTATGAAAGGTGAGAATTCTCTCACCTTTCTCCCTATTTATTATCATGAGTTTGAAAATTCATTTGCAAACTCATGATAATAAATAAATTCTTTAATGAAGGAGGAATGGATATGAGGAGTTCAAGGTTGTCCAAGTATCGTGAAAAGTATAAAGGCTTAAAATTTACTACGAAAATTTTAGCTATATGCTATGTCTTATTGATTTCTATTACTTTGATAACTGCTAGTACATTAGCGTATTTTAGCAATGGTACGGATATGAACATCTCTATTAGCTCAGCTGACTATTGGTGGGATAAAAGTGATCTAGAGTTTATAGGAAGTAATCAAAATATTAAAGCTTGTGCACCAATTGAGATAAGTGTTGAGCTAAAGAACAATGGATTCTCAATGACTGGAGAAACGGAGTATGAAGTATATTTTGTCGCAAATGGAAATCCAGAAAATGGAGATTTGGTAGCGGAAGGAACAGTGGGAATTATTAATGCCGATGAAACCGTTGAACTAACGTATGATGCAGAGAACGATGGGGTTTATAAATTTAAAGCCTATCAACGAGAAGGATATGGAGATAATTATGATGATAGAGAAGTCATTTGGAGTGAAAGAGTTCATGTTAATTGTAATGCAGCGGGACCAAGAACACAAAATGAAACAGAGGATTCAGACCTTGATGATCAGAAAGATGTAACTAGTGATAATGATGAAGATAAAGAATCTGCTGCATCCGAAGGAGATTCGGAAAAAGAAGCAGATAAGAAAAAAGATAATGACAAAGATAAGTCAAAAGACGATTCAGATAAAACGGATAAAGCAGTAGATGAAGAGAAAGAGAAAGACAATGAGAAAGAGAAAGAGAAAGCAAAAGACAAAGAGAAAGAAAATCTGGATAATTCCGATGTGGATGATACGGATGAAGCACAGGATGGTGATAATTAAAATGAAAGCTGCTAAATTGTGGGCTAATCGTATAATCAGTGGAATTCTATTTATCTCTCTTATTATTCTGACAGTACTTGTAATCTCTACAAAAGCATCTGGTGGCGAACCACAATTTTTCGGCTATCAGCTAAAAATGGTTTTATCTGGATCAATGGAACCGGAATTTAAAACGGGATCTATTATTGCTGTTAAACCTGGGGGAGATATGACAAGATTTCAACCTGGAGATATTATCACTTTTATGCACGAACGGGATCTCATAGTTACCCATAGAATCGAAGAGGTCATCCACAGTGGAGATCATGTGTTGTATCGTACCAAAGGGGACAGCAATGCCTCGCCAGACACGAATCCTGTTCTATCAGAGAATGTTTTAGCTGAATACACAGGTTTTACGATTCCTTATATCGGCTATGTTGCAAACTTTGCCCAGTCGAAAGAAGGGGGAGCCTTGCTACTAATAATACCTGGTTTGTTTATGCTATTTCATGCAGCTGCGACGATATCACAAGGTATTACTGAACTTGAAAAAGGAAAAAAGGAACAGGATCATTCCGAAAAGCAAAACGATATGGAAGACCCTTTAAAGAGTACCTAATAAAATGGTGGTTGGATTACCCATCAAAGGGAAGGTGATATTATGAAAAAAATCCATATGAAATCTATAATTTTAACCGGCAAGGTGTTTGTGGCTGCTCTTCTCGTTTTTTTGACAGTTCAATTTAATAGTCAGGCGTTAGCAGATACAAATCCAGTATCAATATCCACTACTCCAGATACAGTATTATTTGAACTGGAAAATTTGAAGCCTGGTGATTGGGCAGAACGGAATTTGACAATACAAAACAGAGGTACTGATTTCACTTATCAGATGAAAGTGGAAAACATAAACAGTCCAGATGCTGATCCGAGAAAACTGTTTAATATTCTTAAAATGGAAGTGAAAGATGGTAATGATGAACTCCTATATGAAGGGGATATAGCAGAGTTCACAGGTTTTGAACCTCGCTATCTAGAAGCTGGTTTTGAGGAGGACTTAACATTAGAGGTTAGGTTCCCAACTACTGGTGAAAACATGAACGAATACCAAGGCCTATCCGCATCATTCGAATTCCACTTTGTGGCGGAAGAAGTGCTCTCAGATGGCGAACCAGAACCACCAGTAGATGAAGAAGAGGAAAAACCAACAAGACCGATTGATAAAGATGATCTTGATAAAGATTCCAAGGACGGACAGATTCTTCCTGAAACAGCTACGAATTCCTTTAATTACTTGTTGATAGGTGTTCTAGTTCTTCTCATAGGAGCTACCATGTTTGTATATAGTCGTAGGAAAAAGCGAGTGGCAGAATAAATAATCAGACTTACGAAAATCAGCCTCGATTTAGGATCACTAATCCTTTTCGAGGCTTTTTATTTATAAGCAATACCTCCTCCTAAAAAAATAAATCAAGCCTCCCACATGCGGGAGGCTTGTTATTTTTGGTTAATTTTCCATTTGTTGTATTCGAGGAAGTCACGAAATTCTTCCTTAGAAACACCGGAGTTCATGGCTTCTAACACTAGTTTTCTCCATTCCGTATCGATGTCGTCACCAGCAGGTTCCATGTTATCCATGTCCTTTAAAAGGTGATCGATCGTTATGTTTAAAACAGCCGCTATTTTTTCAAGAAATTGAATCGAAGGATTCGTTTGAATATTGCGCTCTAACGCACTCAAATAAGATTTAGCGACACCAGCCCTGTCAGCTAACTCAGTGAGTGTTAATCCTGCCTCCTTACGATACTTTTTTACCCGTTCTCCTACCATGTTCATATCCCCTTTGCTAATGTAGTGCTACTATTCTTTCTATAGTCATTATTTCTTATATGTAATCTTCGGGTGTTTATTAACGTTTATGACCATTCTAGAATGATATATTAATTAATATATCATATTTCTCAAAAGCAAAACTAGAAAAACGGAAAAAATATACTACAATTATAATTTTTATTAGTGATGTTTATAGTATCAAGGAAAAATCTTCCTCTGTAGCAGTGAAAAATTTTCCATAAAAAAGAAGTTATTCCATGGAATAACTTCTTTTTCCAACAATTACTATTGGTTTACTAGTTCCTCAACCGGCTCCCTAGGTTGTGGAATGTTCGTAAATACGAGATACAACATTACAATGGCAATCACCCAGTACAATGTAAAAGAGAAAAATGGTATTTGTATACGCAATGCATCAAGTATTGCAAAAAGCACTGTCGGTAATGTTACAGTGTATGCTGACAAAACCCACACACTTTTGTAACTTAAGTTCGCAGCATTTTTACGTTTCAATAGTAATCCGATAAGGGACAATGTAAAGATTCCGAAAAATTTCATCCCAGTAGTAAATATATACGTTAGGAAAATAATGAGCCCGATAATCAAAGGGAGCACACTTCCAAAACTTTCGATTAACTCCATCGCTTCCCCTTTCGTCATGTTAATTCCCACTTCCTGATACCAGATCGTTTGATGGAAACCGTCAGTAATAACTACAATATCATTTTCCAATAGGGCAAAAGCAGTTTCATACCCTTCAAGATCAGATGGGGTTAGCTCGCCTGTGGAATCAAAAATAATGACTTCACCATCTTCTTCTACAATGATGGGTTCCGTTTCATCACTATAGAGGACTCCGTTTTCAATGGAAAAATCGGGGAATGTGTTAACCATATGGTGTTCTGTTTTATTATAGAACGACGAAATACTTGATCCTAAAATCACAGCAGGAGGTATTGTAACAAGTAACATTAGGAAGAATACGTACAGGATTGTTTTACCGATCTTTTGCATCCTAAACTTTGCGATTGTTTCTGGAGAATAAATACTTTTGAAAAATTGTTGGATGATGTTCATAATTGCGCTCCTTTTTCTATAAGTGAATTCGATACTTATTATAACAAAATCAGACAAGAAGTTGTAAAAAACAACTGTGAGATGAGAATAATAACACTCTTGTCTTCAATGAAACATAAAATTTCTCCTAGTCAAAATCATTATCTAATTCTTAAAAGCAGGTCATTATGATCAAATGGTCAAAATCTTAACAAAATCTTTACATTACATTAACAAACAATTAATAATCTACACGTAAGATTAAAACCGGTGACAAACTAGAACGAAACCAGATGTATAAAAAGGGGATGAACTGTTTGGAATTACGAGATATTCTATTTATGTTCTTCGGTGGTTTAGCTATTTTTTTATTCGGTATAAAATACATGGGAGATGGGCTCCAAAAAACAGCGGGGGACAAGCTCCGGGATGTATTAGATAAATTTACAAGTAACCCTGTCATGGGTGTATTAGCTGGTATAATTGT
Organism: Evansella tamaricis; assembly: GCF_019042215.1. Classification (GTDB taxonomy): domain Bacteria; phylum Bacillota; class Bacilli; order Bacillales; family Salisediminibacteriaceae; genus Evansella; species Evansella tamaricis. The sequence continues at coordinate 58,662 of NZ_JAHQCS010000092.1, forward strand.
AACTGTCCTTCTACAAACAAGTACCGGTACGACAGTTTTGGCAATAGGACTTGTTAATGCCGGTTTTATGACATTGAGACAGTCTATTGGTGTTATCATGGGGGCGAATATTGGAACTACAATTACAGCATTTATTATCGGGTTGAAGATTTCCGATTATGCCTTACCAATTATTGCTGTCGGGACGTTTTTAATCTTTTTCATTAAAAGTAAAAAGGCAAATAATATTGGACAGGTTTTCTTTGGATTCGGAGCTCTATTTTATGGGCTAAACTTAATGGGGAATGGTTTGAAGCCATTAAGGGAATTAGATATCTTTGTGGAATTGACAATTTCCATGAGTGAACATCCACTATTAGGGGTGTTAATTGGTACAATTTTTACGGTAGCCGTCCAGAGTTCATCTGCATCCATCGGACTATTGCAACAGTTATTCTCTCAAGGTGCCATGACATTGGATGCGGCACTTCCCGTTTTATTCGGGGATAACATTGGAACAACGATCACAGCTGTATTGGCATCCCTTGGTGCATCCATCGCAGCTAAGCGTGCAGCAATGACACACGTACTATTTAATGTGATTGGGACAATTCTTGTATTGATCATTATAGGTCCCTATATTGCCATGATCGATTTTTTACAGCAAAGTTGGAGTCTGAATCCTGAAATGACCATCGCTGTTGCACATGGTATTTTTAACGTGTCAAACGTATTGATTCAGTTGCCGTTTGTGGGATTATTGGCAATGGCCGTTATCAAGATTATTCCAGGTAAGGAAACGGTTATTGAATATAAGGCAAAACATTTGGATCCTGTTCTAATCCAGCAATCTACTGCCATTGCATTAGGACAAGCGAAGAAGGAAACTCTTCGTATGGGGCAATTAGCGGAACAAGGACTTGTGGAATCATCACAATTTGTCATTAATAAAAATAAACGCCATGCAGAATTGACATATCAATTTGAAGATGCAGTCAACAACCTGGACCGGAAGATAACCGATTATTTAGTGAAAATATCAGCCAATTCGTTGTCTGTTCAAGATTCACGACTTCACTCTATGTTAATGGATACCGTCAGGGATATTGAACGAATCGGTGACCACATGGAAAATATTATTGAACTTGCAGAATATCAGGTGGCAAATAAAGTACGAGTTTCTGATCTTGCAATGGAAGATTTAAATGAAATGTTTAGTCTCACTATAGATACTGTTCGTCAGGCAATGCTTTCTTTAGAAAAGGATGATGTTGGAGAAGCACGTGCCGTTGTACTGAAAGAGGAAAAGATTGATAAGATGGAACGTCAACTTCGCAAAAAGCATATTCTCCGTTTAAACGAAGGAAGTTGTGAAGCTTCTTCAGGGATTATTTTTGTGGATATGATCTCTAACTTAGAACGTATCGGTGACCATGCAGTGAATATTGCGGAAGCAGTTATTGGAGAAGAATAATAAGTAATATTAGCTTGAAGAAATAGGTGGAAAATGGAGGTCTTAAGGGGTTTGGTAGATCCCTTAAGACCTTTTATGAAAGTTACACACAGAATGTATAAGCTTCGGCTCCTTCGGCTTGTGTCTAGCTCCAGCACCTACTCGCATGGGAACTGAAAAAGTGGTGCTATTCCACTTTTACAGTCCCTAAGCAATGAGCGTAGCCGTCGCAATCTTTAAAAAGCTTGATAGGAGTGGTTTTCTCCTATCAGGCGAGCGACGAGC
>NZ_JAHQCS010000093.1 GCF_019042215.1 Evansella tamaricis
TAATTATTCACTCGCTTGTATAAAGAATGTTATTAGGAGCAAAAGTGTACATGCTTAGATAAGCAAAAATGTACATTAAGATACAAGCATTTATAAGGACGTCCTGTCCGTCGAGCCAACTTGTTGCTGATTCAAGGGGATTTGCTTGTCGCTGGAGTCGTCGCCTTTCACTTCTCCAAGCTTTCCTAAAAAAGCAACAAAGTTTATGAAAAGAGCCTTCCTTTTTTAAAAGGTTCTATAAGTTTTGGCACCTTCGGGTATAGTTTAGCTCCTCGCCTACTCGCATGGGCACTGAAAAAGTGGTGCTTTTCCACTTTTCAGTGTCCCAAAGCAATGAGCGTAGCCGTCGCAATTAATCGCTACGGGGCATTTCGCTCTTGATCCTTGGAAATTACACTTTTCGAAAAATACAATGTAAAGAAACCTAACAGGGAATTTTTGAGTCTGGAGGGTTTTCAAAACACAATAGAAAAGACCTAATTATGATTGGGTTTACAAAATTATTATCATACAGGTGTATATTATAAAAATGCAAATTGATTGTATTGTAAAGGAATAGTAAAGGGGTTTAGGCAAGCGTTTTCATGTACTGTATCATATCTATCAGGACACCTGTACTAGTGGGTTTTCGCATGACCTTTACAATAGCGGAAAAATCTTCACAAAACGTAATTGTCACTTAACTCTACTGTAACAAAGTTGCAACATAATTCGGTTACTATATAAGTAGTAATTGACCCCCTTTTTTTATATATCTTTTTTGCACGGGCTATAGCCCGTGCCCTTTTTTTTGAAAAACGGACATAATTATTGTCATAATTTCCTATTCTGCGCAAGGAATTGTAATTGGTTGTAAGAAAAAGATGTAGTATACTATAACTAAATGCTGTTACATTTTATAACTATGTATGTTTTTCGATTGTATAAATTGAATAACTAACGATTCGATGTTCCTTGAATAGTATGAAGGTAACAAGAAATCTGAGGTGAGAAGGTTGCAGCGTGTCACAAATTGTATATTAACTGATCAAGATAAAGTTCTTACACTAAAAAAGCCAAAACGTGGTTGGTGGGTAGCTCCTGGGGGGAAAATGGAAACTGGGGAATCCATCAGGGAAACGGTTATAAGGGAATTCTGGGAAGAAACTGGAATCACGTTAAATGATCCTGATTTAAAAGGGGTTTTTACGATTCTTATCGAAGAAAATGGGGAGATAGTAGATGAGTGGATGATGTTTACGTTTCACTCAACCGATTTCAAAGGAGAGCTCCTAAAGGAGTCCCCAGAAGGTATATTAGCCTGGCATCCGAAAGAGATGGTTAAAGACTTGCCGATGGCAGCAGGGGATTATCACATATGGAAACATGTACTCACTGGTGAAGGAATAATGTACGGAACGTTTCATTATACAAAGGATTTTGAACTATTAGCCTATCGGTTTGATGTAAACGGAAAACACATTAAGAAGTCTATGCTTGAAAAATAATTAGTAAAGGTGGCTGTCCAAGTGGAAAATATAAAAGATTTATCACATGAGTTAGAGCTTGTGATCATCACTGGAATGTCAGGCGCCGGAAAAACAGTTGCTGTTCAAAGTTTTGAGGACATGGGGTATTTCTGTGTGGATAATTTACCACCAGCCTTGATTCCTAAATTTATCGACCTCGTGGAAGGTTCAGGGGGGAAGATGCAAAAAGTTGCCCTAGTGATAGATTTAAGAGGAAGGGAATTTTTTGATCAGCTTTTTGGAGCCATTGACACAATAGGAATTGAATCGAAGGTTACACCTCAGATTGTTTTCCTTGATGCAAGGGACTCTGTTCTCGTACGACGATATAAGGAAACAAGGCGCTCCCATCCATTATCCGTTGGTGGTCCTTTATTAGAAGGAATTCAAGCTGAACGGAATCTCCTAGATGATTTAAAAGGACAAGCGCAGATGATTATTGATACGAGTGACTTAAAGCCTGTACAATTGCGTGAACGGATCATCCAGAGGTTCTCGTTAAATGAGAAACAAGTTTTTACAGTGCAATTACTTTCCTTCGGTTATAAACACGGTGTACCAATTGATGCTGACCTTGTTTTTGATGTCCGCTTCTTACCTAATCCACATTATATTGATCATATGAGGCCGAAAACTGGTTTAGATCAGGAAGTGTATGACTACGTGTTAAAGTGGTCCGAAACCCAACAGTTTATTGAAAAGCTTCACGACCTCTTGAAATACATGCTGCCCCACTACAAGCGGGAAGGGAAAAGGCAACTGGTTGTTGCTATCGGGTGTACAGGGGGAAAACATCGGTCTGTTACACTGGCTGAGTATTTTAAGGAGCACCTTGGGAATGATGGATACCATACTTATGTTAGTCACCGAGATGTGGAGAAAGGAAAACTTGAAAAATGAAAAAGGCCAATGTCGTTGTGATTGGCGGAGGAACAGGGTTGTCTGTTCTATTGAGAGGCCTCAAGACTTTTCCCGTTGATATTACAGCTATTGTTACCGTCGCCGATGATGGGGGAAGTTCCGGGAGACTGCGAAAAGAATTAAAAATTCCTCCTCCAGGTGATGTCCGAAACGTTCTTGTTGCTCTATCGGAAGTGGAACCCCTTGTGGAAGAACTTTTTCAGCATCGTTTTTCAAATGGAAATGGACTGAGTGGTCATTCTCTAGGAAATCTATTATTAGCAGGAATGACTTCTATTACCGGTGACTTTGCCCGAGGTGTTCAGGAATTAAGCAGAGTATTAAACGTAAAGGGGAAGGTTCTCCCAGCTGCTAATCAGGAAATTGTCCTTCATGCAGAGTTAGCAGATGGATCTTATGTGGAAGGAGAATCAAGTATTCCACTTTCAGGTAAGAAAATTAAACGGGTATTTCTTGAACCATCTAACCCTCAACCATTACAGGAAACATTGATTGCTCTTGAAGAAGCAGATCTCATTGTTCTTGGACCAGGAAGTTTATTTACAAGTATTATTCCAAATCTGCTTGTTCCCCAGATATCGCAAGTTATTAAAAAGTCCAATGCTTGGAAAGTATATATATGTAATGTTATGACACAACCTGGGGAAACAGATGGTTTTACTGCTGCAGATCATGTTCAAGCCATTTATAATCATATTGGAGATAAATTACTTCATGCCATCCTTGTGAACGAGCAAAAAATACCGTTTTCCTATTCCCAAAGGTATGCAAAAGAAGGTGCCCGTGAAGTTATTGTAGATAGAGATCGGCTTATGGATATGGAAATTGAAGTTATTGGGGACAGTTTATTATATTTTGATAATCATTTATTACGTCATGATGCGTTAAAGTTATCCCAACGACTAGTTTCCATGTTATAGTATTATTTAAAATACATGTTGTTATTTCCGAAAGGGTGAAACCATCATTCTGTTTTACTCGTATAGCGAAATAGGATCATTTTTAACAGATGAAAGAGACGATAGATACATTAATTGCTGGGGGTGTGGCAAATGTCATTCGCTTCCACGACAAAAAAAGAGTTAACACAGTTGGAAGTAGGGGAGTGCTGTTCAAGGGCTGAGTTGGCTGCATTGATTCGAATGAATGGATCTATTTCCATACGTAATATGCAAATTACTTTGGATATCCAAACGGAAAATGCTGCTATTGCAAGGCGAATTTATACACTGATAAAGAAACTTTTTGAGGTACATGTGGAACTCCTTGTAAGGAAAAAAATGAGACTAAAGAAAAATAATGTGTATGTTGCTCGTATAGTAAAAGATGCACGCTCCATGCTGGAGGACTTACGAATTGTTGACCCTGTCTTCTCCTTTACGAGGGAAATTTCGGAGGAACTCATTAACAATGAATGTTGTAAGCGGGCATATCTTAGGGGAGCATTCCTAGCTGGTGGCTCTGTCAGTCATCCAGAAACTTCGTCTTATCATTTAGAAATTTTCTCGTTCTATGAAGAACATAATCGGTCATTATGTGAACTAATGAACCATTTTGGTCTAAATGCAAAAATGCTAGAGCGGAAAAAAGGATTTATCCTCTACTTAAAAGAAGGGGAAAAAATAAGTGAACTTTTAAATATTATTGGTGCTCATCAGGCTTTACTTCGTTTCGAAGATGTTCGGATCATGAAAGATATGCGTAATTCCGTTAATCGTTTAGTAAATTGCGAGACAGCAAATTTAAATAAAACGGTAAGCGCTGCGATGAGGCAAATGGAAAATATCCGATTCATTAAAGAGGAAGTTGGTCTTGATGTATTACCGGATAGACTTCGAGAAGTGGCTGAACTGAGAATTGAGCATCAGGATGTTTCTTTAAAGGAACTTGGTGAAATGGTGCCAAGTGGAAAAGTGAGTAAATCTGGTATTAATCATAGGTTAAGAAAAATTGATGAGTTTGCAAATCAATTGAGGTCAGGGGAAAAAGTTTCATTCTAAGCGTTTTGCTTATAGTAATAAAAAAACATTAATATGAGACAAAATAAATGGGAGAGAGGGAGGAAGTAAAAATGGTTCAAAAACAAATTGTAGTGAAGAGAAAAGCAGGTTTACAAGCTCGCCCGGCGGCATTATTTGTTCAAGAGGCGAATCGGTTTCATTCCGATATTTTTATTGAAAAAGATGGTAAGAAGGTTAATGCAAAAAGTATAATGGGTATTATGAGTTTGGCCATTAGTGTCAATAGTGAAATTATTGTTACAACAGACGGCAGCGACGAAGAGGCGGCATTAGAATCGTTAGTGGAATTCATTGAAAAGGAAGTCTAGATTACGGAAGAGAGGTAGTTCAAAAAGGTTTAGTGTCGGCAACCTTTTTGAACTACCTCTTTTAGTAAAGCATAGTGGTATCTTAGAACCCCATCGGCTTTAGCCGTGGGAGTATCAGGTTTATCTCCAGTGTTTTTCTAATGAAAGAAAAAGGGCGTCCCAAAAGATAGCTTTTGGTGACGCCCTCTGCCGTAATTATTTTACTCTGGTTTTTTATCCATGACTTTGTCAATAAGACCGTACTTTTGAGCTTCTGCTGCAGACATAAAGTTATCGCGATCTGTATCCCTTTGTATAACTTCGATCGGTTGTCCTGTACGCTCAGAAAGAATCTCATTTAGTTTCTCGCGCATTTGAATAATTCTTTTGGCGTGAATTTCAATGTCAGACGCTTGACCTTGAGTACCACCAAGTGGTTGGTGAATCATTACTTCACTGTTTGGTAGTGCAAACCGTTTTCCTGGCTCGCCAGCTGCCAAAAGAAACGCACCCATAGATGCTGCCATACCAATACAAATAGTTTGAACTTTTGGTTTGATAAATTGCATTGTATCGAAGATTGCCATACCTGCTGTAATGGATCCCCCAGGACTGTTGATATAAAGGGAGATGTCTTTTTCAGGATCATCCGCCGCTAAAAATAAAAGCTGGGCAACCACAGAGTTTGCAACATTATCATCGATAGCTGATCCAAGCATAATGATTCGATCTTTTAATAAGCGTGAATAGATGTCATAAGCACGCTCACCACGATTTGTTTGTTCAATAACCGTTGGCACTAAATTCATGAAGTACTCCTCCTTTTTTCCTCTACCATAAAGATATGTTTCATCTCATTCGTGTATGTTCTTACAACATTATCATAACCTTAATGGTCAGTGATGGTCAAATTTTTTGGCGTATTAATATATATGTATGGGTTAACAGTTTCATCATATCCTTTTTGACAAGTTTTCAAACAGAATTTCTGGAAGAAAGAGTAATTAGTACGGGAAGAAAGCGTTTACTTTTTCATTGTTAACATATATATAATATAAATGATGAATCCAAAGTATATTTCGTGTATTATTACGTTAATTTGGTAGGGTTGGAAGCATAATTGCTGACTTTTTCCATAAGGAGTCGTGGCGCAAAAACCTAGATCATGTATAATTTAACATGAGGAGGAAGGTCTATATGAATATGAATATGGATTATGGCTTGTTTCAACAACAATCAATGAAACTAGTGATGACAAACGAACTCCGACAAGCGATTACAATTTTACAATATTCTGTTTTGGATTTAGGGCAATATCTCCATGAGCAACAGCTTGAAAATCCCTTAATGGAATTAAAAGATAATTTGATGAAAGAAGAACTGGAAAGAAGTAAACAAGATATCATGATGCCTGTATACGAAGGGAAATCCCGTTTTGGCTTTGATCAGGATGAAGAATATTCTCCACTGGATCAAGTGAGTGAAAGACAAGAAGGCTTGCAGGATCACTTATTAAACCAAATCCGTTTTTTAAAACTAGACTCAGGGCTTCGGCGAATTGTAACGTATTTTGCATTAAGTGTTGATGAGAATGGTTATTTAAAAACACCTGTCCATGAATTGGCCGAAGAATTGAGGGAACCGAAGCATCTCGTGGAAGCGGGAATCCATATTCTACAATCCCTTGAACCGATTGGTGTCGGAGCAAGTTCTTTGAAGGATTGCTTACTAATTCAGTTGCAACGAATGGAAGTCAGGGATTTACTTGCGGAAAAAATCGTATCCAATTATTTAGACATATTGGCAAAAAAACAGTTTAAAACTGTTGCAAAAGCAGAAGGTGTCGATGTGAGTGAAGTTCAGTATGTTTTTGACTTTATTCAAACACTAAACCCCAAACCGGGATCTACCTTTCATAATGAACCGCCCAAATACGTGATTCCTGATGTCACTGTAAAAAAAGTGAATGGGGAATATATTGTATTTTTAAATGAAGATCATCTACCGGAACTGACGATGAATTCGAGGTATGAAGCGTTACTGAAAAACAGTGAAACGGAAGTCAGTGAGTATATACACCGGAAATATGAACAATTCCAATGGATTAAACGCAGTGTGGAACAGCGACAGCAAACTTTGTTGAAGGTTACGAAGGCTATTGTGGATTATCAACAGAATTTTTTAGAACATGGACCATCCCACCTGCGGCCGTTGACGCTAAAAACGATTGCAGAGGCAATAGATGTCCATGAATCCACTGTCTCCCGAGCTACAACAAAGAAATATTTGCAAACGCCAAAAGGATTATTAGAATTAAAATATTTTTTCTCTTCCAATGTGGGCAATGATTCTGGGGAAGCAAGTTCTTCGGAGCGGGTTAAGATTTACTTAAAACGTCTGGTGGATGAGGAAAATAAACAAAAACCTCTTTCCGATCAAAAGTTAGCATCAGCACTAAAAGAGCAGGGGATACATGTTTCTAGACGGACCGTTGCGAAATATAGGGATGAGATGCATATACTATCCTCCTCTCAGCGAAAAAGATATAGTTAGGAAGTGCTTGCAATGAAACTTTATTTTTACACGAAAAAAGGATGCTCACTATGTGATAAGGGTTTAGGCATCTTAAGAGAATTCCAGCATAAGTACCAGTTTGAAATCGAAGCACGGGATATATATACCGACGATGAGTGGTTATTAACATATCAAATCAGAATTCCTGTCATTGAAGATATGGATGGGGTTGTTTTAGACGAAGGGATAATATCTTATCCAAAACTAGAGTTAGAATTGAAGGAACGTGTGACGCATCATTAAAACTTGTATCATCAAACATTTACAATATTCATGAAGGTGACACAAATTAAAACAAAATGTTCACATCTAGATGTTGCAGGCAGGTCATTTCCTTGTTACAATTACATTTGGAAGTACAAAGACACTGTTTCCAAATGTATACAAAAGGAAAATGATCTTTTTTTTCGCCTAAGGTGGGACACAATATGTCTACGAGGGACATATGCAGTCCCGGAATAAATCAGCGACAAAAAGGAGCACTACAACCAATGAGAATGTTGCTAGATATACAAAAAAAGTTAGTGCCTGACCTTTTAGAGGAATTAGAGAGGCGGTTTGGGATCTTACGGTTTTTACGTTTGATGCAGCCCATTGGAAGAAGGTCATTGGCCAATAGTCTGGAAATGTCTGAGCGTGTACTTCGAAGTGAAGTAACCTTTTTAAAAGAACAGGGCCTTATTGAAGTGGCAGCAGCTGGTATGACATTAACCGAAAATGGTCACAACTTGTTGACACAACTGGAAGAAGTCATGAAAGAAGTCGCCGACATCCGTAATATGGAACAGGCATTGAAGGAAAAGCTTGGACTAGAAGAGGTCTATATTGTTCCCGGTGACAGTGATGACTATTCCTGGGTGAAAAAGGAGATGGGCAGAGCTTGTGTAACCATCATGAAAAAGAAGTTATTTCCGAAGGGGAATACCATTGCCGTTACTGGTGGAACTTCAATTGCCGCAGTGGCAGAAATGATGGTACCTGATACCGACTTAAAAGAAGCACTCTTTTTACCAGCAAGGGGTGGTCTAGGGGAACAGGTAGAAAATCAGGCAAACACGATTTGTGCAACCATGGCAAGGAAAGCAATGGGATCTTACCGGCTTTTACATGTTCCAGACCAGTTAAGTAAAGAAGCATATGAATCCCTTGTGGAAGAGGAGTCGATCAGGGATATACTTGCCTCAATCCGATCTGCAAACATCGTCATTCATGGTATAGGAAATGCCGAAACAATGGCCAAGCGGAGAAACTCCACATCTGAATTATTGGAAAAACTCCAACAGGAAAATGCAGTTGCGGAAGCATTTGGTTATTATTTTGACGAGACAGGGGATATTATACATAAAGTCCTGACAATTGGGTTACAATTGGAGAATTTAAAGGGAATACCTAACATCATCGCTGTTTCCGGAGGATCCTCAAAAGCAAAAGCTATTGAGGCGTACATGAAACAACGTTCAAGCCAAATCCTAGTAACCGATGAAGGTGCTGCAAAAGGGATTTTATTAAATTCATGAGTTTTAGATAAGTAAAAATGGTTATTTTAATGATGTGGGTTCAATCAGGGAGTCTACTCCCTTTTGAAATAGATTATTGTATTTAATTTAAGGAGGAATTTTTCATGGCAACTAAAGTAGGTATTAATGGATTTGGGCGTATCGGACGAGTAGTATTCCGCGCGGCATTAAACAACCCCAATGTAGAGGTAGTGGCAATCAACGACTTGACTGATGCTAATATGTTAGCACATCTTTTGAAGTATGATTCCGTTCACGGAACATTAGATGCAACTGTAGAAGTAAAAGGAGAAAAATTAGTGGTTAACGGTACTGAAATTACTGTTACAGCTGAAAGAGATCCTTCAAAGCTTTCATGGGACGATAAAGGTGTAGAAGTTGTAGTTGAATCAACAGGATTCTTCACAAAACGTGCTGATGCTGCAAAACATTTAGAAGCTGGTGCGAAAAAAGTTATTATCTCTGCTCCTGCAACAGATGAAGATATTACACTTGTAATGGGTGTTAACGAAGACAAGTACGATGCAGCTAACCATCACGTTATTTCAAACGCATCTTGTACTACAAACTGTTTAGCTCCATTTGCGAAAGTAATTAATGATAACTTTGGATTACGTCGTGGTATGATGACAACTGTCCACTCTTACACAAATGACCAACAAATCCTTGACCTACCACACAAAGACTACCGTCGTGCTCGTGCTGCTGCTGAAAGCATTATCCCAACAACTACTGGTGCTGCAAAAGCGGTTGCTTTAGTTCTTCCAGAGTTAAAAGGAAAACTAAATGGTGGTGCATTGCGTGTTCCTACACCAAACGTATCTCTAGTTGACTTAGTTGCTGAGCTTGATAAGAATGTTACTGCTGAAGAAGTAAATGCAGTTCTTAAGGAAGCAGCTGAAGGTCCATTAAAAGGAATTCTATCTTACAGTGAAGAGCCATTAGTATCTCGTGACTATAACGGAAGCCCTGCTTCTTCTACAATTGATGCACTTTCCACAATGGTGATGGAAGATAACTTGGTGAAAATTATTTCTTGGTATGATAACGAGACTGGTTACTCACACCGTGTTGTTGATCTTGTTGATTATATTGCAAAAAAAGGACTTTAATTTAACGTTCAGGGTATAGGTAAATAAAACTGGACCCTTTCATAGCACAGGAAAAAAGGGGAGACAGCGCACTTGTCTTGTTCTCCTCTTTCCCTTGTTATTATAAAACTTTTACTTGATAGTACGAATAGGTAGGCTATCGCAAACTTGGCGAATAGCCAAGTTTTTCTAATTCTAATCTATATTTTATCTAATCTTATAAGGGAGGAACTCCTCTATGAATAAGAAGTCGGTTAGGGATATTGACGTAAAAGGGCAACGGGTATTTTGTCGTGTTGACTTTAACGTTCCAATGAAAGATGGAGAAGTAACGGATGATACAAGAATTCGCGCTGCATTGCCTACAATTAAACATCTTTCAGAACAAGGGGCTAAAGTCATCCTTGCGAGCCATTTAGGTCGTCCGAAAGGTGAAGTGGTAGAAGAGTTGCGTTTAGATGCAGTTGCTAAACGTTTAAGTGAACTTTTTGGTAAAAATGTTGTAAAAGTAGACTCTGTATTTGGTGAAGAACCTCAAAAAGCGATTGCGGAATTAAATGATGGTGACGTTCTATTGCTTGAAAACGTTCGTTTTGAAAGCGGAGAAGAGAAGAATGATCCTGAACTTGCGAAAGCATTAGCAGAACTTGCAGATGTGTATGTCAATGATGCTTTTGGTGCAGCACACCGTGCTCATGCTTCCACAGAAGGAATTGCAAAGCACATTCCTGCAGTTGGCGGTTTCTTGATGGAAAAAGAATTAGAGGTACTGGGCAAAGCATTATCTAACCCAGAACGACCTTTTACAGCGATCATCGGTGGTGCAAAAGTAAAAGACAAGATCGGTGTTATTGATAATCTATTAGAAAAAGTAGATAACTTGATCATTGGCGGAGGTTTAGCCTACACGTTTATTAAAGCAAAAGGTCATGAAGTGGGTAAGTCTTTACTGGAAGAAGATAAAATTGACCTTGCGAAACAGTTTATGCAAAAAGCGGAAGAAAAAGGTGTTAAATTCTATATGCCAGTTGATGCGATTGTGGCAGATAAATTTGGTGCAGATGCAACTACACAAGTCGTTGATATTGAAAGCATCCCGAGTGACTGGGAAGCACTAGATATTGGACCGCAAACAATTGATAGCTATCGAGATGTGATTCTTAACTCCAAACTAGTGATTTGGAATGGACCAATGGGAGTGTTTGAACTAGAACCATTTGCGAATGGAACGATTTCTGTAGCAAAAGCACTTGCAGATGCTCAAGATGCTTACACTGTTATTGGTGGCGGGGATTCAGCTGCTGCCGTTGAAAAGTTCGGATTTGCAGAAAACATGGACCATATTTCTACAGGCGGTGGAGCATCCCTTGAATTTATGGAAGGGAAAGAACTTCCGGGAGTCGTGGCGTTAAACGATCGTTAAACCGAAAGAGGAGGCGAAAGTCTATGCGAAAACCTATTATTGCAGGAAACTGGAAAATGAATAAAACAAAAGGGGAAGCGGTAAGCTTTGTCCAAGAAGTGAAAGGTCTTGTCCCGTCCGCTGGAAAAGTGGAATCTGTTGTTTGTTCACCAGACTTATTCCTTGATGCATTAGTTCAAGAAGCAAAAGGATCCGATTTAGCGGTTGGTGCACAAAACATGTACTTTGAAGAAAGTGGAGCATTCACGGGAGAAACTAGTCCGGTAGCTTTAACTGACTTAGGTGTGACATATGTTATTATCGGTCACTCTGAGCGACGTGAACTCTTCGGTGAAACAGACGAGAGTGTGAATAAAAAAGTGCATGCTGCGTTTGCTCATAATTTAGTGCCAATCGTTTGTGTTGGGGAAACATTGGAGCAGCGAGAAGGAAATGAAACTACTGGCGTTGTAACAACACAAGTAACTGCGGCGCTTAAAGGTTTATCAGAAGATCAAGTGAAAAATACAGTAATTGCTTACGAGCCTATCTGGGCGATTGGAACCGGGAAGACAGCATCCTCTGAAGATGCAAATGAAACTTGCGGTGTTATTCGTAATGTAGTGAAGGATATTGTATCAGAAGGTGCAGCGGAGGCCGTTCGTATTCAATATGGTGGAAGTGTGAAACCAGCTAACATCAAAGAACTGTTAGCTCAGTCTGATATTGATGGGGCCCTTGTTGGTGGAGCAAGCTTAGATGCCCAGTCTTTTTTACAGTTAGTGGAGGCAGGAAATGAGTAAGAGTCAACCGAAAGCATTGATTATTCTTGACGGCTTCGCCCTTCGTGATGAAACGGAAGGAAATGCCGTTGCACAAGCAAATAAACCTAATTTTGACCGTTACTGGAACGAATTCCCCCACGCCACGCTAACTGCAAGCGGAGAAGCCGTAGGACTGCCAGATGGCCAAATGGGGAACTCTGAAGTGGGACACATGAATATTGGTGCGGGGCGGATTGTTTATCAAAGTTTAACTCGAGTAAACTTAGCGATACGTGAAGGGGAATTTTTCCAAAATCCAACATTCCTCGCTGCCATGAAGCATGTGAAAGAAAAGGGAACAAACCTACATCTATATGGCCTTTTATCAGATGGGGGGATACATAGTCACATCCAACACATGTTTGCCCTTTTGGAAATGGCGAAAACCCATGGAATTGAAAAAGTATTCTTACATGGTTTTCTAGATGGACGGGATGTGGGTCCACAATCTGCCGAGGCTTATATAAAGATGACACAAGATAAGCTTGATGAGTTAGGTATAGGGGAAATCGCGACGATTCAAGGGCGATATTACGCAATGGATCGTGATAAACGTTGGGAACGGGTGGAAAAATCTTATCGTTCCATGGTATATGGGGAAGGGTTAAAATACCGTGACCCATTGGAGGCCCTTCAAGATTCTTACAAAAATTCGATCCACGATGAATTTTTGCTCCCTTCCGTGATTACAAAGGATGATGGGGAAACACCTAAGGGTACAATTCAAGATGAAGATGCCATCATTTTCTTTAACTTTCGTCCAGACCGCGCGATTCAGATGTCACAAGTTTTTACGAATGAAGAATTTGTCGGTTTTGACCGTGGAGATCTTTTTCCGAAAAACTTGCATTATGTTTGCTTAACGAAGTTTAGTGAGTCTGTAAACGGGTATGTTGCCTTTGAACCCACCAACTTGGATAATACTTTGGGTGAAGTGGTTTCGAAAGCTGGTTTCACTCAACTACGAATTGCAGAAACGGAAAAATATCCACATGTTACTTTCTTTTTCAGCGGTGGCCGGGAAGAAAACTTTGAAGGGGAAGAACGAATTCTCATTGATTCTCCTAAAGTAGCCACTTACGATTTAAAGCCTGAAATGAGTGCGTATGAAGTAACCGATGCTTTATTGGAGGATATCCGACAAGACAAGCATGATTTAATTGTGTTGAACTTTGCGAACCCGGATATGGTTGGACATTCAGGAATGCTCGAACCAACGATTAAAGCGGTGGAAGCAGTGGATGAATGTCTTGGAAAAATCGTGGACCTCATCTTGGAAAAAGGTGGAAAAGCAGTAATAACAGCGGATCATGGCAATGCGGATGTTCTTATTACCGAAGATGGTACTCCAATGACAGCACACACAACAAACCCGGTACCTGTCATAGTCACAGATAAAGATGTGGAACTACGTGACGATGGAATATTAGGGGATTTAGCTCCAACGATGCTTGAATTATTGGAAATTGCGCAACCTAAAGAGATGACGGGGAATTCCTTGATAAAAAAATAAACTTAATAAAATTTGGCAAAGCCCAAGTTTTCAAAAGAATAGGAGTGTTAGATAATGACAATTATTGCTGATGTTTATGGTCGTCAAGTATTGGATTCTCGCGGAAATCCTACAGTAGAGGTAGAAGTTCACTTAGAAGACGGAGGATTTGGCCGCGCTATCGTACCAAGTGGTGCATCCACAGGGGAATATGAAGCTGTTGAACTTCGTGACGGTGGAGATGCTTGGATGGGTAAAGGTGTTACAAACGCAGTGGAGAACGTAAACGAAGTAATCGCACCTGAATTAATTGGTTTCGATGCACTTGATCAGGTTGGAATTGATCAATTAATGATCGAACTAGATGGTACAGAAAACAAAGGGAAGCTTGGTGCTAACGCAATTCTTGGCGTTTCCATGGCAGTAGCTCGTGCAGCGGCAGATTCTCTTGGTCTACCTTTATATGTTTACCTTGGCGGATTTAATGCAAAAACACTTCCTACTCCGATGATGAACATCATCAACGGTGGTGAGCATGCGGACAACAACGTAGATATCCAAGAGTTCATGGTTATGCCTGTTGGTGCGGAAAACTTTAATGAGGCACTTCGCATGGGTGCGGAAATCTTCCACAACTTAAAAAGCGTATTAAAAGGAAAAGGATACAACACGGCTGTAGGTGACGAAGGTGGTTTTGCTCCTAACCTTGGTTCCAACGAAGAAGCCCTTTCCACAATCATTGAAGCGATCGAAAAAGCAGGTTACAAGCCTGGTGAAGATGTTCTTCTTGCAATGGACGTTGCTGCATCTGAAATCTATGAAGATGGCAAGTACAACCTCAAAGGGGAAGGTGTTGTTAAAACTTCTGCTGAAATGGTTGATTTCTATGAAGAGCTTTGTAACAAATACCCAATCGTCTCTATTGAAGATGGTCTTGACGAAAATGACTGGGAAGGTTTCAAATTATTAACAGAGCGTCTTGGTAAAAAAGTTCAACTAGTTGGGGACGACTTATTCGTAACAAACACGAAGAAACTTGCACAAGGTATCGAGCAAGGTATCGGAAACTCTATCTTAATCAAAGTTAACCAAATCGGTACATTGACAGAAACGTTTGACGCAATCGAAATGGCGAAGCGTGCAGGTTACACAGCAGTTATCTCTCACCGTTCAGGTGAATCAGAAGACAGCACCATCGCTGACATCGCGGTTGCAACAAATGCTGGTCAAATTAAAACAGGAGCTCCATCACGTACGGACCGAGTTGCGAAGTATAACCAATTACTACGCATCGAGGACGAGTTACAGTTTATCGGTCAATACGCTGGTAAAAAAGCATTCTATAACTTAAACAACTAATAAAATTATTTGCTATTCGTGCTCGCTTGTCTAGTAGATGAGTTTGGTTGAACCGATAGTAAAAAGAAAATGGACTGTCCTATCCTTCAAGTTACGTTGACTTGACGGTGGGGCAGTCCTTTTAATTGGATTGGATATTGGATTGTATTGTAGTGGATTGTAGTGGATTGGACTGGATTGCAATGTATTGGGTTGAACTGTAATTTGGTATCACCGTGGAGGCCCCAGGTTCCGGTGAACCAGGTACAGGTGAACCAGGTACAGGTGAACCTGGTTCAAAAACCCGAGGTTCAATCCGTGAGCATGAGGGAGTATGAGGGAGCCTGAACCAGGGGTAAGTGAACCAGGTTCAGGTGAACCAGGATCAAAAACCCGAGGTTCAATCCGTGAGCATGAGGGAGTATGGGGGAGCCTGAAGTAGGGGTAAGTGAACCAGGTTCAGGTGAACCAGGATCAAAAACCCGAGGTTCAATCCGTGAGCATGAGGGAGTATGGGGGAGCCTGAAGTAGGGAAAAATGAACCAGGTTCCGTTGAACCAGGTTCAAAAACCCGAGGTTCAATCCGTGAGCATGAGCGAGTATGAGGGAGCCTGAACTAGGGAAAAATGAACCAGGTACAGGTGAACCAGGTTCAAAAACCCCGGGTTCAATCCGTGAGCATGAGCGAGTATGAGGGAGCCTGAACTAGGGAAAAATGAACCAGGTACAGGTGAACCAGGTTCAAAAACCCGAGGTTCAATCCGTGAGCATGGGCGAGTGTGAGGGAGCCTGAACTAGGGGTAAGTGAACCAGGTTCAGGTGAACCTGGTTCAAAAACCCGAGGTTCAATCCGTGAGCATGAGGGAGCATGAGGGAGCCTGAACCAGGGCAAAATGAACCAGGTTCAGGTGAACCAGGTTCAAAAACCCGAGGTTCAATCCGTGAGCATGAGGGAGCATGAGGGAGCCTGAACCAGGGCAAAATGAACCAGGTTCAGGTGAACCTGGTTCAAAAACCCGAGGTTCAATCCGTGAGCATGAGGGAGCATGAGGGAGCCTGAACCAGGGAAAAATGAACCAGGTTCAGGTGAACCTGGTTTA
>NZ_JAHQCS010000094.1 GCF_019042215.1 Evansella tamaricis
TCAGTTCCTTTTATTTGTATGGCAATGGCTGCGCTCGTCGCTCGCACGATAGGAGAAAACCACTCCTATCATGCTTTTTAAAGATTGCGACGGCTACGCTCATTGCTTAGTGGGACTGTAAAAGTGGAAAAGCACCACTTTTTCAGTTCCCATGCGAGTAGGCGATGGAGCTAGACAATAAGAAAAGCGTAATCGCCTAAGCTCACGAGCGTAGGGCAGTGGAGCTAGACAACTTGCCCGAAGGTGCCAAAACTAATAATTTCTTACCTTTTAAAAATAGGGAGCAAAGACATTGCTCCCCACTCATTGGACTCAAACTTTCCTTTTCAGATAGGCTTATTTTATTTGACCATTTCCATAGATTAAATATTTAGAAGACGTTAATGCTTCCAGACCCATTGGTCCACGTGCATGGAGTTTTTGAGTACTAATTCCAATTTCAGCTCCAAAACCAAATTCGAACCCATCTGTAAACCGGGTGGACGCATTATGATAAAGAGCAGCAGCGTCAACAAAAGTAAAGAATTTTTCAACATTTGAGGTGTTTTCAGAAAGTATCGCTTCTGAATGCTTTGTTCCATACGTGCTGATATGTTCAATGGCTTCTTCTACATTCGTAACTGTTTTCACTGCTAATTCTAATCCTAAATATTCTGTTTCCCAATCTTCTTCCGTTGCTGGATTAATGCGCTTATCAAGAGTAATGGCTTTGGAATCCCCTTTAAGGGTAACGTTTTTATCTACCAGTCGATCGACTAATTCGGTTAAGTGATTAGTTGCCCAGTTTTTATGAACAAGTAGGGTTTCTGCGGCATTACAAACGGATGGACGCTGTGTTTTTGCATTTACTACTATATCCATAGCCATTTCAACGTTAGCCGTTTCATCAATGTAAACATGACAGTTCCCAACACCAGTTTCTATCACAGGGACAGTGGCTTTAGCAATTACAGACTGGATCAGGGAGGCACCACCGCGGGGAATCAGTACGTCTAAATAGTCATTTAATGTGAACATTTTTTCTGCTGTTTCCCTGCTACTGTCTTCTAATAACTGAACCGCATCCTTCGGTACTTTCGATTTCTCAAGCGCTTTATGAATGACCTTTACTAAGGCATTATTTGAAAACGATGCTGAAGAACTTCCCCTAAGTAGAACAGCATTACCCGTTTTTAAACAAAGGCTAGCTGCATCTACTGTTACGTTCGGCCTTGCTTCATAAATCATCCCAATGACACCAAGGGGAACACGGACATTTTTTAACAATAGCCCGTTTGGTCTCGTCGTTTCAGATATCACTTCTCCGATAGGATCTTTCAATTCTGTTAAGAGTTTTAAAGCATGACTCATGTCCTGGATTCGTTCAACAGATAGTGTAAGCCGGTCCAGTAATGTATTGGAAAAGCCTTTATCTTTTCCTGCAGCAATATCCTTTTGATTTTCCACTAAAATGTAGTCTATTCCCTCAATAAGTTCATTTGCAATTGAGAGGAGGGCATCGTTTTTATCCTCGGTAGAGCATGCCCCCAAATTTGCTGTAACCCCTTTTAAACGGACTACCTTTTTCACTAATTCATCCATACCCATACAAACCCTCTCCTTAAATTCAACATTCATCTAGTAAATGTAATCCAATGGTCCCTGTGGATCGCTTCTACAACCGATTTTTCCACCAAACGTCCAACTTCTTGACTGTCCTTTCCTTTTATTTCATCTAATTGATGGGAAGAGTAATTCACTTGACCTTTACCAATAACTATCCCTTTTCCATTCACTACATCAACTACATCTCCAGCATCAAATTCACCAATAACCTCCACAATACCAACTGGTAACAGACTTTTCCCATTTTCGGTTACTGCTTTAGATGCCCCATGATCAACTACAATTCTCCCCTTAACAGAAGAATGTAATGCGATCCACTGTTTTTTGTTGTTCACAACCTTTTGATTGGATCTGCCGATATACGTCCCGTCTCCTTGACCGTTATAAATATCCAGAAGTTTCCGTTCCCCTTTTCCTGTTCCAATAAATATCGTATTTACTCCAAATGAACTGGCCGTTTTAGCAGCTTCTATTTTAGATCGCACCCCGCCGGTTCCTAGCTTTGACTTTGTTGTAGACTTTAGTTTTTCTAATAATTCATTCGAAATGGAAGGGAGGAACGTATATTTTCTTGCTGAAGGATTTTTTCTGGGATCTTCATCATACAAGCCGTTTATATCTGTTAAAATCATCAAATAATCAGCATGTATCAAACCACTTACTAGGGCAGACAACATATCATTGTCTCCAAAAGTTAGCTCTTCAATGGAAGTGGAATCATTTTCGTTGATAATTGGAATGATATTTCTTTTTAAAAGCTCCGTGAGTGTCTGATAGGCATTTCGATATTGATCTTGATTTACAAAATCGTTCCTAGTCAATAGAAGTTGTGCAACACGAAGATCATGTTTAGAAAATTCTTCTCCATATCCTTGCATTAATAACACTTGACCAACTGCAGCCGCTGCTTGCTTACCAGCAATTTTCACTGGCCGGGAAGGGTATCCCAGTTTTGTAAAACCTGCTGCCACAGCACCGGAAGAAATCAAAATAACTTCATGTCCGTTTTGTACTAATGCGGCAATAGCGCTCGTATGTTCCTCCAATTTGTCGCGGGATAATTCTCCTTTGTCTGTTGTTAATGAACTGCTCCCAATTTTTACAACGATTCGATTCTTCATTATCCATCCCTCTTTTTCTCCTTAGAAAAATTCCACAGTCCATACTTATAATAGACTTATATAATAAATACTTAATTAACATAAATCAATCAAAGGTGTAACTAGTATATATTCCGGAGATTTTTTACTCCAGAAATAAAAAAAACGTCCTCTAAAAAAGGACGGACTAATTTCCGCGGTACCACCTTCGTTGGTAATGTCATATTACCCACTTCAATCCTTATAACGTAGGAAGAACGGTTAGCTTAAACCAACTGCTCGAGGGCAGGTTCAATAGGGTTGCAGCATTGGAACCTTTCAGCCGGCGGATTCCAGTCTCTGTTGTACAACGAACTATTTACTTATCCCTTTCATCACTTTACCGTATTGAATTATTTTCATTATTATCTGACAGAAACAAGTTAAAAGTCAATGGATTTTTAAAATTTTTTGTATTATTTTCAGATTTATCTTGTAATTTAATGGAATAGTTTTTAGAATAGTCAAAACAGGGTTTTTTAATACGTTAAAAAGACAAAGTAATATCTAATAAAGTGAAATGATTTTTAGAACAATGGGGAGGAACATGCATTATGTCAAAGAGAGAGATCACCGTGGTAAGAACAACAAATGGGAAAGCGAGACCTGATCCCAATCATTTGGGGTTTGGAAAGTACTTTACTGATCATATGTTTGTTATGGATTATGATAGAGAGAACGGGTGGCATAGTCCCCGTGTGATACCGTACCAACCAATTACACTTGATCCTGCCACCATGGTTTTTCATTATGGGCAAACCGTGTTTGAAGGGTTGAAAGCCTATCACAGTCAAGATGGCAGAACACTACTTTTTCGTCCGGAAAAAAATGTGGAGCGACTTAATCGATCTTGTTCCCGCTTGAACATTCCTGAAGTGGAAGAGGAGGCATTCTTATCCGGATTAAAAACGCTTATCCAAGTGGATCGGGATTGGATCCCCACAACGGAAGGAACATCCCTTTACATTCGACCTTTTATTCTTCCAACAGAAACCAATTTAAGGGTAGCACCTGCTAGTTCTTATAAATTTGTCATCATCTTATCTCCAGTGGGTTCTTATTACCCTGAGGGGATTAATCCAGTGGGAATAAATGTGGAAAAACAATATACACGTGCCGTACTCGGGGGAACGGGAACTGCAAAAACTGCAGGGAATTATTGTGCAGGCTACAAGGCACAACAAAAGGCCAGTGAAAGTGGTGCTGCTCAAGTACTATGGCTTGATGGCATTGAGAAAAAATATATAGAAGAAGTAGGGAGCATGAACATCTTCTTTAAGATTGATGGGGAAGTGGTTACACCACAGTTAAATGGGAGTATTTTAGAGGGAATCACGCGAATGTCCATCATCGAATTACTACAAGAATGGGGAATTCCAGTTACAGAAAGGAAAATTTCGTTTGATGAATTTGTTAAAGCATACCAGGAAGAGAGAGTGGAAGAGGTATTTGGAACAGGAACTGCAGCTGTTATCTCTCCTGTCGGGGAATTCCGGTATCAAGATACAAAGTATTTAATCAATAACAGACAAACTGGTGATTTATCAAAAAAACTATATGAAACTATTACAGGCATTCAGACTGGCAAAATATATGACGAATTTGGATGGACTGTTGAAGTTAAAAGTTCTGGAATGTAAGAAATTAGTGAAAAAAAACGAAAACTCCCTTTCTACTTTATGAAAGGGGAGTTTTTTCTATTTGGGCTGCAATTTCGATGTGTTTAAATTGTTTTACATCAAATAAACCGAGATCTGTTAGTTTGAGTTCTGGAATGACAGGTAAACTGAGAAAAGCCAATGTTAAAAACTGATTAAAATCACTTTTTGAAGAACTGATTTGATGTAAGGATTTGTGAAGCTCCTGAAGTTCTTCATTAACTATTTGGAAATTTTTCGTGGAAATCAGTCCTGAGATTTCTAAAGGGAGCGATCCCAGTACATTACCATTATGGACAACGGCAAGCCCACCATTAATTCGTTTAATTTCATTTATCGCTGTAATCATGTCCTCATCGTTCGTTCCTGCCACGACCAAATTGTGAGAATCGTGGGCAACGGTTGAGGCGATGGCACCTTTCAAGCTAAGTCCATTTACAATCCCCAACCCGATGTTTCCTAAGTTTTTATGCCTTTCTATAACCGCAATCTTGGCCTGGTCTTTTTCAATATTAGGAATAAAACAACCTTGAACCGCATCCACGGACTGTATTAGGTTACGGGTGACGATTTGATTAGGAATGATCCCGATAACATGTGCTTGTTGTTTATCCTCCAAATTAATCTGAAGGTCCTCCACCTTAATATCAGGGACATGTATAGTGTTGGTGAGGCTGGTAGGAGTGCTATTCTTATTGTTTTCCCCGAAAATAACTCGACCGTCTTCTGCCACCAGCATTCCCCCTTTATACACTTGATGGATGTTAATACTCTCGAAGTCTTCAATGACCAGAAAGTCGGCGTCGTACCCAGGGGCAATCGCACCTTTTGTCTTTAATCCGAAGCATTCAGCGGCGTTTAAGGTAGCCATTTGTATGGCCATTAATGGGTCTAGGCCGAGGTGAACAGCTAATCTGACGTTATGATCGATGCTCCCATTATTAATAAGGTCATCGAGATGTTTGTCATCTGTACAGAATAAACAACGTCTAGAATTTGACGGGTTAACAACTTGAATAAGGTCTCCAAGGTTTTTGGCTGTTGAACCTTCGCGGATCATCACATACATTCCCCTTCGTAAGCGATCTTTCGCTTCTTCGGGTGTCACACATTCATGGTCGGTTCCAATCCCTGCTGACCGGTATATATTGACACCTGTACTGTTCAGACCGGCGGCATGACCGTCAATATAGTCCGTTGCGTTGTGGGCAGCGATAAGTTTGTCGATCATATTGTCACTCGTGTTCATGACGGCAGGATAATCCATGACCTCAGCAAGTCCGAGAACATTCGGGTGGTGAAAAAATGGTTGTAGATCTTCCGCATTCAATTCTGCTCCTGCGTTTTCAAAACTAGTTGCCGGTACGGAAGAAGGGAGCATAAAGTGAATGTCAAGAATGGTATTTTTTGCGTCATCCAGCATAAATTGAAGGCCCTCTGCCCCTGAAACATTTGCGATTTCATGGGGATCGGTGATGATGGAAGTCACTCCATGGGGAACAACCACTTTGGAAAACTCGGATGGAGTGACCATCGATGATTCTATATGAACATGCCCATCAATGAAGGAAGGAGTAATAATTTGGTTTTTGGCATTGAGGACATGATGTCCATCATAGTTGGTACCAATAGCTACGATAACACCATCGCAGATTGCAATGTCTTCCTCAATGATTTCCAGGTTAAAGACATCAACAATTCTACCATTTTTAATGACGATATCAGCAGGTTCTTGTTTGGCCGCTACACGGATCCGTTTCTTCAGTTGATCCTTTGTAATTGTCATTATGCTCTTTACCTCCTTTGATTTCATTTTTGTGGGTTTCAGGAATGAGATGGAGAATTTTTTAGGCTGTTGATATATAAATAAGGTTGATTAATGATGTATAAAATACGGATTCTTGTAGAACGTTTGTTGTCTTTTTATCCATTTCTTTACTATTATTATGATAGTGTTCGTTTCTATAGTTAATTTATTATTTTATTGGATTGTATGGTTGAGGTCAATAATAAATGAACGTATTGGGAGGTAATGTATCAAAGTTTTTATAGTGCTGAAAGTTTATGATATTTGGATTAATGTATATAAACATTTCATAAACTAGTAACAATCTCTGTTTAGATTCCCTTGCGAATCTTTCTTTCAACTATTAATATAGGAAAGAAGGGGGCTGAATCGATGCAGGATTTTGTATTTCAAAATGGAACAAAAATCATCTTCGGCAAAGAGAAAGAAAACTTAGTTGGTCAAGAGAGTGCTGTTTTTGGCAAGAAAGTTCTGTTGCATTACGGTGGGGGAAGTATCCAACGTAGTGGATTATATGATATAGTTCTTCAATCATTAAAAAATAAAAACCTGGAAATATTCGAATTGGGTGGTGTTCAACCAAACCCGCGAGTAAGTTTGGTTCGAGAAGGAATTGCAATATGTAAGGAGAATGATATCAATCTGATATTGGCAGTAGGCGGAGGTAGTGTCATAGATTCCGCCAAAGCAATTGCTGCTGGTGCAACATATGACGGTGATGTCTGGGATTTCTTTACAGGTATAAGCCAGGTTACTGATAGTATTCCAATCGGAGTAGTTCTAACCATTCCTGCTGCTGGAAGTGAAACAAGTGCAGGAACGGTGATTACAAACGAAGAAGGATGGTACAAACGGGCAATGGGGCACGACTCCTTGCGTCCAAAATTTTCGATTCTGAATCCAGTTCTTACTTTTACATTGCCTGAATATCAGACTGCGTGCGGTATCACAGACATGATGGCACATATTTTAGAGCGTTATTTTACAAACGTTAAGAATGTAGAGCTGACGGACCGTATGTGTGAAGCAACATTACAAACGATTATTAGTAATGCCCAAACGGTGTTAGAGGAACCAACGAATTATGACGCAAGAGCAGAGATCATGTGGGCTGGTACCCTTGCACATAATGATTTATTAGGGACAGGGCGAATCGGGGACTGGGCTAGCCATAATATCGAACACGAACTAAGTGGAATATACGATATTGCCCATGGTGCAGGTTTGGCAATTATTTTTCCTGCATGGATGAAATATGTCTACAGCCATGATGTAAATCGTTTTGTACAGTTCGCGAACCGCGTATGGGGAGTCGATATTGATTGGAACTACTTGGAGAAGACCGCATTAGCAGGAATTACAAAAATGGAACAATTTCTCCGCTCCATTGGGATGCCTATTCGATTATCTGAGGTGGATATTAATGATCAGCATTTTGAAGAAATGGCTGATAAAGCGACAGAGGACGGACCTCAAGGAAATTTCTTAAAACTTACAAGAGATGATATTGTGGAAATATATAAAATAGCACGATAGCACCAAAATACTTTAATGCCAAATAAGCAATGAGAAGATCCATAGCACCTTGTATCTTCACCCACAAGCTTCAGGTTGTAGCTAGAATGAAGAAACATCTTATAGTTTCGTAAAAAAACCTTACTTGCCATAATAGAAGTAAGGTTTTCTTCTATTGTTTTCTTCCATGCCTTGGAACAATAGTACAATACCCTTTATAAAACCATCAACAGGGAGATGATGTAAACAACAATTAGTAAAAAGCCAATTCCCATAAACACCGCTGACAACACACGTCTGTTCTTTTTCAAAAAAAAGTAGATTCCTAATCCGCCGAATAATCCGGCTAGCAAAAACAAACCTATTCCTAAAAATACGATCATTATTTCCAGTTGCATGAACAAACTCCCCATTCAATATGGTACTAACCATTTTCTAATCCCCAATTTGTGGATACCCATCTACTATAATGGAATTGGAGAAGGACGTAAATCAAAAAAATAAGTTGATTCCATATAGTAGTTTAAGTACATAAAAGAGATTGATGAAAGGATAGAAGGCGTTTACTTCTTTGACTAGACAGGATACCACTTTTACACTACTATAAAACTTAATAATCAAATTATACATCTTAAGCCCTTTTATTATCTTAAGTCGAAAAAAATCAGAGGTATTCTTATGTTGCTAAAAAGTTTTATAACGCTAATAATCCTACCTTATTTCTTAGTTTCCATCGCGTTTGAAAACTTGGACCGTCCTTATGAACTTGTCATTTATGATACAGAATTACCATACAGTGGTGCCTATATTAGTGATCCTGATGCCCCGTTGACTTATATCCACTACATAAATCACGGAACCTCAAGCAGTTGGAGATACAACGAACTGGAAACACTGGAATTCCCAATGGATAGATACGATGAAGAGTTCCAATCACTCCTGAAGAGAGAAGAGATAAATGCTATTTATTACTACAATCACAAGAATCCACTGGTTTACCATAAGGACGTACCATACATAATATTAGAGAAGCGCCGTGAGAATGTGGTAATAACCAATCATTATCAGGAGATCTTTGACTACTTTTCCATTAACTATCTCTTAGTAGGTGCCACAATCGGGATATTAGCCGTCCCCATAGGTATAGGAATCTTTTTTTACATTCGGAGAAAAAGAAATGAAAAGCTTATTAATATTGTTCCATAGGACTAAAAGTCCCTGTCACTATCATTGCAGTGACTTTCACGTTGATACTTTACATCATTCGACTTCCTAGGTTAATTTATATTGTCATTCTTCCTGTTCCATATCCAGTAACGTTTGTAGTGTAACAAATGTATAGCCCTTTGCTCTTAATTCATCGATGATCCGCGGAAGTGCTTCTACGGTTCCGTCTAACATCCGGACATTTGATTGGAAATTATGCTGTAAAATGATACCGCCTGGAGAAACGTCACGATGTACAATCTCCAATATCTCATCTGCTGAAAGACCGCTCCAATCGAGGGTATCTACAGACCAATGCATATTTTTCATTCCCAGGTCATTTAAGAGCCTCATATCAGACTTTGTAATAGCTCCAAAAGGTGGACGAAACAAATGTGGTCTCCTTCCAACGACACCTTCCATTTCATCTTGAGTCATTCTGATTTCTTCCTTGACCTTCCCAGACCACTCCTTCCTTAAATCTGGATGGTTCCATGTATGATTTCCAATGCCATGACCTTCTTTAACAATTTGTTTCATTACTTCTGGAAATAATTGAACCTGTCTGCCAACGACAAAGAAAGTTGCAGGTGCATTCTTTTGTTTTAATACATCTATTATTTGAGGAGTATAATAATCCTCTGGTCCATCATCAAACGTCAATGCCACAAGTTTTTCTTTTGTATTTGCTTTTCTTACGACATTAGATTTTATGTGGAAATTAGTGGTAATAAACGTCCTTCCAAGATTCGCATCATACTGCACATTCATTCCTAACTTCTTCACCACATCGATTAAAGGAATAAACGGGACACCTTGAAATTCAATGGATGACGTTGCCAATGGTTTACGAATCCAATTTCCGGTTAACCGGTCAAAGTCATCTGAGTAATTTTTTCCAATTGGGATTGCAAATTTCGTCTCCCCTCTGCTAAATACGATTGAATGAAATGCTTCATTTTTGTCAACATAAGCACCAGTATTTTTCACGAAAATAGCTGGAACGAGTAAATGACCGTCTCTCATGATATACGGTGTTCGAAACGTCTGCCCATCAATAATAATAGGTGCTTCCATTAACATTGATTCATTGGCAGTCGCAGTGTTGGAAAGAATCATTACTAGGAAAAATAGAGAACATATCGTAGTAAAGGCTGGTTTTTTATTCATGAAAAATGTTGAACCTCCTAAAAATTTATACTTGGTTAGTTTCTCCAAAGACAACTAATTTATGATTATATAAGTCTTAGTTACATCTTAAACAAACGGTGTTTATTCACTTCGGAAAACTTTTTATCCAGTCTGGGGAAAGGGATGGTATGATAAAAATATGTTTGGAGGTAAAGAAAGGAGTTTTTAAATACACATGATCGTTAGCAGGTTAAAATCGTATCAGTTTTTATTCACACTTATTTTTTCCATGATAGTCCTTCTTGGAGCATGTGGGGATATGGAGAGTAATGATCCATCCTTTAGGGAAGCTGATTCAATCGATACCGAATCAGAGGTACAAGAAGAGGAAAAATCAGACGAATCTGATGATACTCAAAAAAAGGGACAGGATGATTCATCAGATCTCGACAGTACAGCAGTTTCGGGAGAAATGGAAGTTCATTTTATTGACATTGGTCAAGGGGATGCGACGTTATTAAAAGGTCCTGATTTCACCATTTTAATTGATGCAGGTCGTCATGACCGAAATGATGTAGTACCCTACTTGCAAAACGAAGGTGTCACTTCTTTAGATTTGGTCATCGGTACACACCCCCACGCGGATCACATCGGGCAAATGGATAAAGTCCTTGAACAACTGGATGTGAAAGAAGTGTGGATGTCAGGAGATGAACACACTAGTCGAACGTTTGAACGGGTGCTTGACGCCATACTCGACAGTGATGCTGATTATCATGAACCTAGGGCAGGGGAACGATACAACTTCGGATCTCTTATAGTGGAAGTGGTAAATCCTGATCGCTTAACAGGAGACTTTCATGAAGGAAGTATCTCTGTAAGGGTTGTCTATGGAGAGATAAAACTTCTATTTACTGGTGATGCGGAACACCAGACAGAACGTGCGATGATCAATAGGGGACATAATCTAGAGGCACATATATTTCAATTGGGGCATCATGGTTCTAGTACATCGAACACGGAAAGTTTTCTAAATGCCGTTAAACCTGAAATAACGATCTATAGTGCAGGTTTAAATAACAGTTATGGTCATCCCCACAATGAAGTGGTGAATCGTATAAACAAAATGGGAATCCCTTTATATGGTACTGATATTCATGGTACGATTATCGTTCATACTGACGGCAAATCATACAGGGTTTATACACAGATGGATGGAGATATTACCGTTTCACCTGACGAATCTGATAATGGAACTGGAGAACAGAAACAAGGGGACGGAACAGCGTCTTCAGAATACTGTATCGATATAAACACTGCTCCTAAAGAGGAAATAATTCAAATTACCCATATCGGCGATGCACGCGCGGAAGAACTAATTAATCTGCGTCCTTTTCAATCCATTGATGGGTTAACACGGATTAATGGAATCGGTTCAGGAAGATTGAGTGATATTATAGAAGAAGGATTGGCTTGTGTGAAGTAAGAGTAGGAGGGAATCGTTATGGAAGAAAAAGCGGTCATTGACCGGATCGTAGAAGACAAGGCTGTCCTACTGGTGGGAGATGAGGAAAAAGAATTGATCATCCAAAAATCTCATTTGCCAGAAGAAGCGATGGCAGGGACTTGGATAAAAGTAACGATGTCTGATAATGGTGAGTTTCAATCCGCAGTAATTGATCACATGGAAACGAATGAAACAAAAGAACGGATACGGGGTAAAATGGAACTCCTCCGCAAACGTTCGAAACGTAGAAGCCCTTAATCATTTTAGATTAGGGGTTTTGCTGTGGAATGGGAGAGAAGGCTATCTCTTATGGGTTGCACTAAATTAAAAAAAGAGATGAGATTATCTTTTTTATGTAGCACCTCACTTAATTGTGAGACGCTGGAAAACATTGCAGGTTGAATTCATATTTGACTTATCTCCACGACATTGGTGGCTGTTGAGGTCTAGGTCTTGGCCCCGGAGATTGTGGCCATGGTTGATTTTGTTGATATTGTTGTGCCCCTCCATAAGGATAACCAACATTATGCTGCTGCCATTGTTGTGCTGGGTATTGCTGTCCCCACTGCTGTTGCGGTTGGTACTGTTGTGGTCTTGGCGTTTGCCCCCATTGCTGATGCTGCCAGGGTTGAGGTGCCTGTTGTTGCCACGATTGAGGTGCTTGTTGGCCTTGTTGATTGGAACCAAACCCTAATAACTGTTGCAATGGACTTTGCCCTCCTTGACCGGATTGTCCTCCCCCTAAAAATTGTTGTAATGGATTTTGGCCAAGAAAGTAACCTAAAGCCAATTGCCCTAAAGGTCCGAACATATTTTCAACTCCTTCATCTGCAGTTATGGTAGAAAAGTTCATTACACTAGTTTATGAAACAGGTTCATATTACGTATAAACGGTTATCATGATATATTGGCCTAATCCAATTTATTCTTGCATTTCAAGTGCGAGAGAGGAGTGGTATCCGTGTTAAACAGAATTAGTTTACATAATAATATTATGTAAGCCTAACTTACCTGAGTACCCCCTATACGTTGATGTTGCATTAAGGTGGTATAGGCGACCTTAAAAATAATTATCAAAAACATAATAAGCACCGAGAACTGATTGGCCAAAGAACACCATGCCCCAAATAAATGCCGGAATCGAGGTTAACTTTGCGAGCTCGGTGGCATCCCCTGCCTGTTTAGATTTCATCACACTCAATATAAACACTGTAAATGCCGTTGTGATGGATTGTATCAATAAGATACTTGCAATCAACATGATAAACATTTCTCGTATTTGATTTAACCCTTGTAGCTCGAGAACAAACGCAAATAGTAAGAACAACAAAAGCCAGAAGATGCCGTATGGATTACGGACCCAAAGGAGGAGGTTTACTAAAGCAAACGACACCAACAGATAGAACAACATCATACTGTTTTCCAAGTATATAAAATGAAATGATGCTATAGCCATTAATGTAGAAAATGTATACCCCGAATAAAAAATAATTAGTCCGCTGAACCAGGATCTATATCCAGTAATCGCTACCCCTTCCAGATTAGAAAAGAGGGAAACAGAATATACCTTTCCACTAGTAAGAAGTGTTACGATTGCGTGACCTGTTTCATGAACTAATGTGTTGAAAGTTCCGAAAACAGTTCTCAATAATGGTGTAAATGTCACAACTACTGCCAGCATTAAATAAATTAACATCGATCCACCTCCAATGCACCTGAAAGAACTTCTTAATTTACCAGTTATTATAGGATAAACCTGATCGAGAAAAAATAAAACATGGGAAAACCACTAAAGAAGTTTTATCACAAAAAACTAATTAAAATTAAACATTCTCCCAACATCTTTCAACCATCACATGAAATAACTGGAATCACCATTTATCTGAATGGAACTGTCCACTATTGCACATCATATTATTGAAGAGGAATGAAAGTTCTTCTTCAGAGAGTGATACGGAAAAAGGGATTCGTCGTGAAAAAGACCTTGAGGGGTGGTTAGCTTGAACAAGTAGCAGGCACCAAACGCTTCTAGGGATTAGGAATCGTACGAAAAAGGAGATGTTTACGGCAGATAAACATCGATTTGACCCCAGAGTATCCAGTATCAGCTCATAGGAAGGTGGCCTATTCGGCCACCTTTTTTAGATGAAAATTTATGAGTTTTGGTTTCTTCGGCTAGGCGCTTCCGCTTTTCATTGTCTAGCTCCAGCGCCTACTCGCATGGGAACTGAAAAAGTGGTGTTTTTCCACTTTTACAGTCCCTAAGCAATGAGCGTAGCCGTCGCAATCTTTAAAAAGCTTGATAGGAGTGGTTTTCTCCTATCAGGCGAGCGACGAGCTCAGCCATTGCCATACAAATAAAAGGAACTGAAAAAGTGGTTTTAAACTTTTTCAGTTGCTTCATATTCACTACGGGGCACTACCGCTTTTCTTACTAAACCATTCCCCTTGGATCAATTGCCTTTTTCGTTTCCTCTGTTAAGAGCCCACGTTCTTCCAAAACAGTACGGATCGTTTTATTTTCTTCATCCGCCTGTTTCCCAATTTGAGAGGCGAGGTCATATCCAAATATAGGACTAACGCCTGTAACAACGGAAAGACTGGCATTCATCCAGATCTGACAGTTTTCTTTATTCGCTTTAATTCCATTAATGCATTTTTTTTCAAGAGTGGTAATTGCATTGGTCATAATTTCAATGGATTGCAATAAGGTATACGCAATCAAAGGCATCATCACATTGATCTCCAATTGGCCAGCGATTCCAGCAGTGGTAATTGCTGTTTCATACCCTATAATCTGACAGCAAACCATATGTGTCATTTCTAAAATAGCTGGATTAACTTTTCCTGGCATAATCGTGGAACCAGGTTGTACACCGGGAAGAGTAATTTCATATAACCCAGTTCTAGGACCAGAACTGAGTAACCTAAGGTCGCTTGTTATTTTAATTAAGTGGATTGCTAATTCCTTTAAAGCCATCATGGTACGGATCGGGGCGTTTCTGTTCTGCATAAAGCTGAAAAGATTTTCTGGTTCTCTGAATGGGAGACTTGTCCGTCGCTTAATATCTGAAATAACGTTTGGAATGTAGTCAGGATTTAAGTTAACACTTGTTCCTATCGCATTGCCGCCTAAACCCAGTTCATATAATGCGTCAGTAGTATGATGGATACTCTCATATGACTCCTTTATTGTAGCTGCAAATCCTGAAAATTCCTGACCTAATCTCATTGGAACTGCATCATGTAAATGTGTCCGGCCAGTTTTTAGGACATCTTTAAACTCCTCTGATTTATTCTCCATTGCAGTTTGCAAATCTTTTAACGATGGGAGGAGGTGATGTACTAGATATTCAACTGCTGCTATATTTAATGCCGATGGGAAAGTATCATTTGTAGATTGAGACATATTAACATGGTCATGGGGATGTACTCGTTTTTTTTTCTCATCAAAGGGAATATCTAATAGAATTGATGCGCGATTACCAATGATCTCATTGGCATTCATATTTTGTGATGTGCCTGCACCTGCCTGATAAATATCAACTAAAAATTGATGATCCCATTTTCCATCGATTACTTCTTCCGATGCTTGAATGATAGCTTCACCAATTTTTTTGTCAAGTGATCCAGTATCCATATTAGCTTTTGCTGCTGCTGCTTTAATAATTCCTTGAGCTCGAATAAAGGATCTTGGTAACCGTACACCACTGATTGGAAAGTTATCGATTGCCCGCTGTGTTTGCGACCCATAGTGAGCATCGGAGGGCACTTGCACTTCTCCTAACGTGTCTTTTTCCTTTCGGTAGTCTTCTGAAAACAAAATATCTCGCTCCTCATAGATTAATAAAAAACATAATTTATTGTTTCCAATGTTATTTGGTATCATCCAACCCCGATCCCACTTCTTTTAAATGTTTTCACAACATTCTACATGTGAACTCTCAAAGTTTTCTCCCTCTACTATCCATGTTACTATGTTTAAAGATGGGAACTGCGTTTAGGAGATGAGGAGAAATAGATGGAAGATAATAAACAATTGAAGAAATACCTCTGGCTTGATATATGGGATATAGAAGAACAGCAGGAATGGTTTGCCCACATGGCACAGCAAGGCTGGATGTTAATAGATATCCAAAAATGGTATGGGATTTTTGAAAAGTGTGAACCACAACAGGCGGAGTTTCGGTGCCTTATTTTATCCAAAGACGGGGATTCGGAAAGTGTCCAACTGGATTTTTACGAAAAACTGGGCTGGGAACATGTTGCAGATAGGGGTGTTCTCCAAGTATTTCGGAAGAAAGATGAAGTGATATCATCAACACTACAAACGGACCATTTAGAAAGTCAGTCGAATACTCTCAACCT
This sequence comes from Evansella tamaricis, assembly GCF_019042215.1. Taxonomy (GTDB): domain Bacteria; phylum Bacillota; class Bacilli; order Bacillales; family Salisediminibacteriaceae; genus Evansella; species Evansella tamaricis. The sequence continues at coordinate 15,937 of NZ_JAHQCS010000094.1, forward strand.
CCTGAAAAAAAATATGATGTGGCGAAGTATTATGACAGTAATACTAACAATACTCATGATAGGAATACTCGCGTGGAAATTACAAATATATCCAATTTCTAATTACCTAGACGATGGCTATTTGGAAGTACTCATTTACCTTATTATATATATTGGGATTTCATCTGTCATGTTAAGGGCGATGTTTCACATATCCAAACTTAGGAAAAAAATAGAAAAGGGACAGTTGCTCCAACGGAAAGTATATCAGGGGAAGATGCTTCAAAATAAAGTGTTTGCAGGGATTATTATTTTTCTTGCAGGAGCGTGGTTATTGTATGTATTGGTGAACCTGGCTATTACCATTACCATGGACAATTATCCTGAAATTCCTGAAGGGAAACTCCCTATTATTAGTATGTCAGACATCCTTGAGCAAACGGATTATGATTATGAACATACCGGGAATGGAGATCCTTTAAATTATTTCAGAAAAGAAAGGAGCCTTCTTGTTCCAAAACAATATGAACTTATGGAAAATGTTGTCGTTCCAGATTTGAATTGGAACGATAATAGCGGTACATATAGTCCTACAATTTTATCCTTTGGATATGAGGTTCGTTGGGAATGGCTGGCCAAGAAATTTTTAGATGATCTTATGGAAACCTATTCATGGGCGATGGATCAATATGAAGAAAGTGAACACAAAAATTTTGATAAATTGTGGATAAGTGAGACCGAATTTAGGACAGTCATCATTATTCGCCAGGGTACAAGTGTATATCATGTCATCTACTATGGAGATGAACCTGTTGAATGGATTCTATTAGGGGTTAGTAGGCTGGAATAGACATAGTCCAACAAAAAAAGAAGTGTCACTGAAAAATCTAATTACTAAAAATACTTCGTATAGTCCTTTCAATTTTGTTCATTGTATTAATAATAACGTGTTTTCTTAACATAAAGGGGTAATAAAAATGACCAACAACGATTACAGAGTCCTTCTATATTATAAATATGTTCCGATAAAAAATGGGGAAGAGTTTGCCAAAGATCATTTGGATTTATGTAATGATCTAGGGTTAAAGGGGCGTATTTTAATTGCAAATGAAGGCATTAATGGCACAGTTTCTGGGAAAGTGGAGCAAACGGAAAAGTATAAAGAAGCGTTGCGTAAAGATTCCCGCTTTCATGATATGGTATTTAAAGAGGACGATGCGAATCAGCACGCCTTTAAAAAGATGCATGTTAGGTATCGAAAGGAATTAGTGACACTAAGGTTGAAAGATGATATTAATCCATTGGAGAAAACTGGAAAATACCTCAATCCAAAAGAATTCTATGAACAGCTGCAGGATCCAGATACCATTGTGATTGATGCTAGGAATGATTATGAATATGACCTTGGTCATTTTCAAGGTGCAGTCCGACCGAATATAAACACATTTAAAGAATTACCGGAATGGATTCGGGAAAACAAAGATCAGTTTAAGGATAAAAAGATTTTAACCTACTGCACTGGTGGGGTCCGTTGTGAGAAGTTTTCAGGCTGGCTTATGGAGGAAGGGTTTGAAGATGTGGGCCAGTTGCATGGAGGGATCGTCACCTACGGAAAAGACCCGGAAGTGAAAGGAAAGCTTTGGAATGGACAGTGCTATGTGTTTGATGAACGGATCAGTGTACCAATCAACCAAGAAGAGCATGTAGTAGTTGGAAAAGATTATTTTACTGGGGAACCATGTGAGCGGTACGTTAACTGTGCTAACCCAGAATGTAATAAAAAAATTCTTACTTCTGAAGAAAATGAACACATTTATATGCGGGCATGTTCCCACGAATGCCGTGTCCATCCTAGAAACCGCTATATTGAAGAACACGGATTAACAGAAGAGGAAGTGAAGGAGAGACTTGACGAGATTAATACTCAAAAAGGGAATCACCAAATCTCACAAGGATAAAAGGCATTTGTCTTTTATCTTTTCTTATATGAAAATCATTTTCTGTCGCTAGATTCTGTTTTACTGCATTAATAAGTTTTTAACTTGCTATTAAAGAACTTAATTAATACACATGACAAATGAATTGAAAAAAAGTAAAATGGTAATTGCGTCAGAAAACTTCTACACTCGAAATAAATTGAAATGGGGAATAGTACGTGGAGTCCCAAAACCAAACCTTAAATAAACCATTAATATCAGCGTTGCTCCTTGGAGGAACGTTTGTGGCAATCCTTAACCAGACATTAATGATCACAGCGATCCCGCCAATAATGCATGAAATGAATATTACACCTAATACAGCCCAATGGCTAACCACCGTCTTTATGTTAGTGAACGGAATTATGATACCTGTTAGTGCTTTTTTTATTGAAAAGTTTACGACAAGACAACTCTTTATGGCAGCAATGGGCATTTTTACTCTTGGGACAGTTGTTGGATATATGGCCCCTAATTTTGAAATCTTGTTATTATCACGAATGATTCAATCTGCAGGAGCAGGAGTTTTGATTCCTCTGATGCAAACTGTTTTTTTAATGATTTATCCAATTGAAAAACGCGGGGCTGCTATGGGACTGGTAGGATTGGTTATTTCTTTTGCACCAGCCATTGGTCCTGCTCTCTCCGGATGGATTATTGTCAATTATTCTTGGCGTGCACTATTTGTATTTATATTGCCAATAGCTATTTTAACGATCATTATTTCACATTTTAAGTTAGTAAATGTAACAGAACTGAAAAACCCAAAAGTGGATATACCATCCATTATGTTATCTTCCTTTGGTTTCGGTGGATTATTATACGGGTTTACTGCTGCAGGAAACTATGGATGGGGAAGTTTGATGACAATTACTACATTGGGAATTGGTATAATATCACTTTTCTTATTTATTTTCCGTCAACTACATATGGAAAAACCAATGTTAGAGTTTCGTGTATTTAAATACAAAGTGTTTACTATTAGTACTATCATAGGAATGGTTGGTTTTTTAGGACTTATTGGAATGGAAACTCTTATACCTCTCTACATGCAAAATATGAGGGATTTCACAGCGATGGAGGCAGGATTAGCTTTGTTACCTGGTGCGCTTGTTTCGGGATTTATGTCACCAATTACTGGACGAATATTTGATAAAATTGGGGCCAAATGGCTATCTATTTGCGGTTTAATCATCATGACATTGTCAACGGTTCCTTTTTCACTTTTAGGTTCAAATACATCAATCACCTTTATTACAATTATGTTTGCCATAAGGATGTTTGGATTTTCAATGGTTATGATGCCTGCTACAACAGCAGGGCTTAATCAACTACCAAAACGGTTAATTCCCCATGGTGCTGCCATGAATAATACAATGCGTCAGGTCGCAGCATCGGTCGGTACAGCCTTGCTTGTTACAGTGATGACATCAACGGCAATCACCGTATCCGATTCCCCAACAATTTCTGATCCGGATATCTTTGGGGCGAATATCGCATTCTTTGTCATTACATTCCTGTCTTTTATTACAATCTTTTTTTCTTTCTATATTACAAAAACCTCTCCAGAAGAGGATATGGAAGAAACAGCATCCCCCTCTAAAGAAACGAACGAATAGTATATATGCTGTGGATCATGGAAAACAGGGAAGTCTGTAATGGTTCCGAAATTTAATTTCCCATTAGAATGCGAAGTGTGGTGGTTAAAATGAAAATTGTTGTTGTGTCTGATACACATATGCCTAATAAAGCAATCCAACTTCCGAACAGGTTAGTTCATGAATTAACAACGGCAGATCAGATTATACATGCAGGCGATTGGCAAACAATTGATGTTTATAAAAATCTCGAGCAGTATGCCCCAGTTTCTGGTGTAGCAGGTAATGTGGATGGATCCCAGATAAAAGAACTATTCCCAGATAAAACAACAATCTGTGTAAATGGGTTTCAAATAGGTATAGTCCACGGACACGGGATGAAGAAAACGACGGAAAAACGAGCAGAGGAAGCCTTCGAAACCCCATTGGACTGTATTGTCTTCGGTCATTCTCATATTCCTTATTTGAGATATGCAGGCAAAACATTACTGTTTAATCCAGGTTCAGCAACGGATAAACGAAAGTTACCTTTTTACTCCTTTGGTGTTCTTACAGTGACCGAAGAAATTCGTGCAGAACATATTTTTTATAAACAGAAAGAATAATAAAATAATCGATGGTGTAAAGGGAGCGGAAAAAAAGTTGGAGAAAGAAATTAAGAAACTCTATGAAGGTTATTCAGCTGTCATAGCCACCATGCACAGGAAGGAGCAGGTGATCGCCCCAATCTTAAACCGAGAGTTAGGCTTGAAACTTATCCTTCCAGAAGATTTTAATTCCGATATTTTTGGGACATTTACTAGAGAAGTGGAACGGAAAGGGGATCAGATCGAAGCAGCTAGGCAAAAAATAAAATCAGCGTTCGCTAAAAGTGAATTAACTATTGGAATTGCAAGTGAAGGTTCATTTGGACCACATCCAGTCTTTCCATTTTCTGCATTTAATAGGGAACTGGTCCTCTTCTTTGATCAAGAGCAGGATTTGGAAATCGCCGGTTATGTTGCGAATGGGGATACGAATTTTGCGCAAAAGACTGTTGCCAGTTTGTCAGAGGCAAAAGAGTTTGCTGAATCGGTTGGTTTTCCTGAACACGGAGTGATTGTAAGAGTGAATGAAACGGAAACAGATCCAAACGGGATGGTAAAGGGAATAATAGATCCTAAACAATTGGAGTATGTTGTAAACTCTATGTTGGATATGCAGAAGAAAAAAAACAGTCCCCTGTTTGAGTGGAAGAAGAAAACCATGCCAACTGTCTTTCTGGAAACTGATATGCGAGCGATGTATAACCCAACCAGGATGAAGAATATAGAGCTTGCTACAATGGACTTAGTATCCAAAATAAAATCCATATGTCCCAAATGTTCATCCCCAGGATATGAGGTTGTGGAGCATAAAAAAGGTCTAAGGTGTGAATGCTGTGACTTCCCAACCGCCGATATATATGCGCATATCTATGAATGCAAAAAGTGTCGTTATCAAGAGAAAGTGATGTTTCCTTATGGGAAAGAACTTGCTGATCCAGCTAAGTGTTATATTTGTAATCCGTAAGCCTTATTGATTAAACCCGCCCCTGTATCCATACAAATACGTTGAGGCGGGTTTAGAGAATGGATTACTTTTTCCTTCTGACTTCCGTTGGACTATACCCCGGTCTTGCCTTTAACTCGTAGAGATCATCCACTTCTTTGGCTAATTCGAGATCTTGATCATCAGCAGCAATATCTTTCTGTGGAGTTTGCGGAAGTTTTTGTTTGTTTTTATCTCGAGCTTTTTGCTTATGTGCCCGTCCCATCGTTTCATCATCTCCTTCCCCGTTATTTTCTGTAAAAAAAGTGGCTATATGTAAGTTAACGAAAGGTAAAAAGAGGAATTATGTCATGAAAAGCAACACGCCATTTTTAACATTGGCTCTGTTTTATTTTATATTTTGTTGTTGATTTTCGCTTTAGTACGCTCGTCTAAACGCGAGTAATGATGAGTATACTGCACAGAATTACCATTGAAAAAAGAATTTTAACGACATGGTGATAGTGGTATAAGATATTACGCCTATAGCGAACGTTGGAAAGTGTGCTTCCCCATCTGGAGGGAGTTCATATTTTAGAACATTTAAAATCATTGCCCCTGAGATAAACGCAAAGATTATAGATTGAGTTAACGGTGACAAAGCAACCCTCATTCCCATGATCCACCCAGCAATTATTCCTATCACAAGGATATATCTACCAATTTTATTATAAACTTCTCCATACTCTCTCCACATATCATGAGCAATCGCAATAAAATGAAGACCAATGGCTAATCCATAAAATACCGCTTGCACTCCCATTACATTAGAAGAAACGGTGATATAGGCAACGAGCATATTATATATTGCAAAAAAAACGATCTGCATATAAAAAAGAGTTGTGTGTTTTTTCCCATCTCCTTCCCTGTCGGCTTTTCGTACCATTTTTTGAATGCCGTAAAACATTAATACTCCTAATAAACCAATAAAATATAATTCTGATTCCATGGTTAAATAATCTGTATATTTTTTTACCAAGACCTGCTCCTTATGAAGGGAAGGGAGGACATAAACAAATACATAAGATACTGCTAGACCTCCTGAGAACGAAAACCATCGCAATCGCTGTATTCGGTTGGATGGTAACACTTCATTTGCAGTCAAATGTATAATGATAAACGCAAATCCCATAATAAATGCATCCAGTGACATAATTTATACTCCTAACATGATGATTTCACTGTTATCGTGTCCGTTTATGATGGAAGATATCTATAATAAACGATATAGTAAATATAATTTACAATAATTTTATTATGTTAATTAAATTCGAAAAGAATATATATATATGTCCGATGTACTCCTTTCAAAAACAGACATTTTGTTATATAAATGATGAAAGTTCTACTTTTTCTCTCATCAACTCTTTTATTTTTCCGGAATATCGAGTATGATACCTTTTATACATTTATTCAAACATTCTGAAAAGAAGGAATGAATCCTAAAATTATCGAAAATGTATATATAATCACAAAAAGTATAGAAAGAAAAATCAGATTGTGATTAAAATTTCATCACAAAGGAGCGATTGCAATGTTCAAGCCATATAAAACGGAACCCTTTTATGATGAAATGCTGAAAAGTAATGGGGGGCCAAGGAAACATTACACTAATTTTCATCAAATATTACAGCAGTTTTCTGAAGAAGAATTAAAAGAAAAACACGAGACAGCACAACTTTCTTTCTTAAGACAAGGAATTACTTTTACTGTATACAACGAAAATATCAGTACTGAGAGAACCATGCCATTTGATTTTATCCCAGTCATTATTCCACCAAGAGATTGGAAGAAAATTGAAAAAGGGATGATTCAAAGAACGGAAGCTTTAAATTTGTTTTTAGAAGATATTTATCATGAGCAAAATATACTTAGAGATGGAATTATTCCAAGGGAATTGATTGAAGAAAATCCTTATTATTACCATCAACAAATGCAGGGGATTAATATTCCGTTAAAAAATCATATTTTCCTTGCCGGAATAGATTTAATCCGTGATGAACAGGGAGAGTATCATGTTTTAGAAGATAATTTACGAAATCCCTCAGGTATGGCTTACGTTTTTCAAAACCGTTTTGTTATGAGACAAGTTTATCCTGAATTTTTTGAGAATCATTCCATTCATACATTAGAGCATCAAATGCCGTATATGCATGATGCCGTATTGTCCCATATCCCACCAAACTCTGAATCAGCAAATTCACCCACAGCTGTTCTATTAACACCGGGAATGTATAATTCTGCCTATTATGACCATGTCTTTTTAGCACAGCAGATGGGGATTGAATTAGTGGAAGGAAGAGACTTACTTGTAAAGGACAAGCTAGTTTACATGAAAACCATTCATGGTTTAAAACGGGTGGAAATCATTTATCGAAGAATTGATGATGATTACTTAGATCCAGTCAGCTTTCGAAAGGATTCTACACTAGGTGTACCGGGATTACTGGAAGCATACCAAGAGGGAAATGTGGCGATATTGAATGGTATTGGGAATGGTGTGGCAGATGACAAGGCCATCTATGCCTTCGTACCTGATATTATCCGTTATTACTTAAAGGAAGACCCTATTATTTCAAATGTGAAAACCTATCAACTTAGAGAACCTGATCAACGGGAATGGGTTCTAGAACATTTACAAGAGCTTGTTGTTAAAAATGTAGGGGCATCAGGGGGATACGATATGTTGGTGGGACCACACGCTTCCGAAGAACAAATTGAGTTGTTCAGGAAAAAGATTATAGAAGAACCTCACCAATATATTGCACAGCCAACGATAAAGTTATCTCGGGCACCATCATTTCAAAACGCTAGATTTTATCCTTGTCATGTGGATCTTAGGGTATTTGTCATACGTGGAAGTGAAACACATGTTTTACCAGGTGGACTATCCCGTGTGGCTTTAAAGGAAGGATCCTTAGTCGTGAACTCTTCTCAAGGTGGCGGAGGCAAGGATACTTGGGTATTAAAAGGAAATGGAAGTGATCCATCATGTTAAGCCGTGTGGCAAACTCATTATATTGGATGTCTAGAAATATTGAAAGAACAGAAAGTAATGCTCGCGTCTTGAGAAACCAACTCATTCAAATTCTTGAGGCATCGGCAGAAGAAACATTGGCACAGCATGATTGGGATATGGTTTTAGAAATTTGCACATCATTTGAGGAATTAGAGAATATAAAAGAGAATAACAAATTAGAAGAAAGATACATTATCAATTATTTAGCTTGTTCTAAGGAGAACCAAAATTCCTTTATGAACTGTATCCATATTGCAAGAGAAAATGCCAAAATTTCACGGGATCATTTACCAGATGATCTTTGGGGTATTTGGAATGACTTCTACTTATCTGTTGAAGGATTAAGGAAAGGGAGCCTATCTAAAAGGGATATCCATGATTATTTAAACCGCATTAAATTAGCAACCTTAACCGCTCAAGGTGCCATTGAATCTTCCATGTCCAGGGGGATTGCATATCGTTTCATCAAAATAGGGAAGTGGTTAGAAAGGGCTGAAAAAACTGCTAGAATTTTAAATGTGGTCTGTAATCATTCTAACGAGGATGGAGAAGAGGTGCATAGGAATAATTATTATAATTGGCGTGCTGCACTCCAAGCGTTAAATGGATATGAGGCGTACTTAAAATCCCATCCACCGACAATGGATCCAAAACTCATCTTATCATTTCTAATAACGGATGAGTCCTTCCCGAGATCCATACGGTACTGTATTAATCATGTACGGGAATCAATATCAGAAATTGAAGGAGGAAAGATTTCCCATTATTCAAAAGAGATTTTTGCTGCTCTGGATGAATTAGGGGAGGAGTTCAACGAAATGAAAATTAAGGAACTTAACTTGGACGAACTTAGTGATTTCTTGGATTATTTTCAAAATCGTTGTAATGATATTGGCAAAATCTTTTCTGAGACGTATTATTTAATAGAACCAATGGAAAGCAAAGAGTAGTATAACTTATTTGCAGATGGAGAGTAGATGATACATGAAATTTCAAATTGAACATACTAGTTCATTTTTTTACGAGACACCGGTAGAACAGAGCATGAATACAGTCAGGTTAAAACCACGAACAGATGAATGTCAACGTCTTATATCATACAGAGCGGAGATTAATCCATCTTCTTTAACGAAACAACACATTGATATTTGGGGAAATCATGTGGAAGAATTCTATATTCCAGATCAGCATGAACGCCTGGAAGTTAAAACAACGTCCATCGTTAGTATTCAGCGGAGTCCCTTTATCCATCAAATAATTTACTCACCTGAAATGGATGAAATATTTACATCTACACTGTTTCATGATCATTATTTATCCTATTTAAATGTAACGCCTTATACGTATTTAAGTCCAAATCATATTCAAGAAGTAATCGATTGTGTTGGGGATATGACGAATCCCATTTTGTTTGCTCTCAATGTGATGAAATATTTACATGACACATTTACGTATAAGTCAGGATCTACAAATGTGGATACAGTCGCCCAGGAATCATTTGAGTTAAAAACTGGAGTGTGTCAGGATATTACGCATATCATGCTTGGCGTTTTACGGGCAAAAAAAATACCGTGTCGATATGTAAGTGGATATTTATATGTTGGTGAAAACTCTGCATTAATTGGGGATACTGCTACACACGCGTGGGTAGAAGTTATGCTTCCTGGAATTGGATGGGTTGGTTTAGACCCCACAAACAATGTGGAGGCGTTGGAGAATCACATTCGAGTTGGCACAGGCAGAGATTATGCGGATGTCAGTCCGTTACAAGGTGTGTACCGTGGCGGAAAGCATCTTCTGGATGTTTCCGTGTCCGTTACGTTATTATAAGAAAAGCGCAAGCGCCTATGCTCACGAGCGTAGGGCAGTGGAGGAATGACAACAGAAGTCCGCTCTTAGACTTCAGTTGTCACTTCCGAAGTGCCCCGCAGCGAGTAGTCGCTGGAGCTAGACATTGCCCGAAGGTGCCAAAACTTATATATTCTCATCTTTAAACAAATCATCAGTAACAAGATGACCTCTACTATTACGATAGAGGTCGTTTTTTTTAAAACAAATGTTTAAATATCTCAGATTTTTAAACGAAAACTTTTCTTATATACACATAAACTATTACATTTACACAAGTCAAAAATAAAGGTAATCTATTAGATAATACAACACCAAATTTTTTAGGAATAGGAGACTCTAGTCATGATAAAAGCTGTTTTTTTTGATCTGGATGATACACTTTTGTGGGATCAAAAGAGTGTAAAAGATGCCTTTGAAGCAACGTGTGAGGTTGCCAAAGTCAGATATGGCATTGATCCTGCTGCCCTCGAAGAAGCAGTAAGAGAGGAAGCGGGAAAACTATATGCCTCTTATGAAACCTATGAATTCACAAAATTGATCGGGATTAATCCATTTGAAGGATTATGGGGTAACTTCCTGGACAATGAGGAGAATTTCCAAAAAATGAAAAAGATTGTACCTACATACCGAAAAGAAGCTTGGACGAGGGGATTAAAAGTATTGGGGATTGACGACCCTGTTTTTGGAAAAGAACTAGGGGAACGTTTCCCGCAGGAACGTCGTAATGCCCCACATGTATATGAAGAGTCATTTAAGGTCTTAGATAAATTGAAGGGAAACTATAAATTACTTCTATTAACCAATGGTTCTCCGGATCTTCAACAAACTAAACTGAAAATTACACCTGAATTAGTTCCTTATTTTGATCAGATTGTTATTTCTGGTGCATTCGGACGGGGAAAACCAGACCCGTCTATTTTCGAACATGCATTGTCACTAGTCTCCCTACATAAACATGAAGTGATCATGGTCGGTGATAATTTGATGACCGATATCCTCGGTGCTTCCCGAGTTGGCATACGATCAGTATGGATTAACCGACATAATAAGGAACGTAATGAGGTGGAACCAACTTATGAAATACAGCATCTGGAAGAATTGTTTCCCATTCTGGATTCTTTTCGATAGTTGTTAATTAGAATTCTGTTTTACATTAGTAGAAAGCTTTCAGCTAAACTAACGCGATTTTCCTGTTCCATAGTATTATCGCGTTAGTTTCCTACTCTCCTATTCTTTATGGAAATCCGTTCCTTAATGGGTCCTAAGTTTCTACTCTCCCTAATTTTCTCCTATCTGACTTTTTGTTAAATATATTATGGAAATCTCCACTTCTATCTTCTTGAAATTCCTCTACTTATATATTCTTCAACTTCTATAATAAAACTTCTAGGTTTCATTAATACTTTTTTAATAATTTTATAAGTGCAGATTAATTTTTCCCGTTCATAATGCAAGTATAGAAAACGGGGAGGAATCCAAATGAAAAACAAGCCGATTGTACAAATCAAAAATCTGAAAAAACAAATTGGGAAAACAACGATTATTCATGGCATCTCATTAGACCTGTTCCCAGGAGAAGTATTCGGTTTTCTTGGACCTAATGGTGCAGGAAAAACCACAACCATTCGCATGATGGTAGGACTTATGAAAATTACAGAAGGAGAAATTTTCATAAACGGGTTTAGTGTACAGAAAAATTTTGAAAAAGCTATTGAACATGTAGGCGGAATCATTGAGAATCCGGAGATGTATAAGTTTTTATCTGGATATGATAATTTAATTCACTACTCCAGAATGATTCCAAAGATCAAAAAACATAAAATTGATGAAATAGTAAAGTTAGTAGGATTGGAAAAGAGGATTCACGAAAAGGTAAAAACATATTCACTCGGAATGCGACAACGATTAGGTTTGGCTCAGGCATTACTACACTCTCCGAAACTATTGATTTTAGATGAACCAACAAATGGTCTTGACCCTGCTGGTATTCGTGAAATTCGCACATACATTCGGAAAATAGCTGCTGAGGAGAATATTACAGTATTTGTTTCCAGTCACCTTTTATCAGAGATGCAGTTATTGTGTGACCGCATTGGAATCATTCATAATGGGAAACTGATCAGCGTGGAAACTGTAAAAAACATGGTGGAAGAACAGAATGAAGTTTCTGTTCACTTCCTTGTTCATCCATTACACAAAGCATTCAAATTTATTCAAGAACGCTATCCACATACACTGTCACGAATCAAAGGGGAACGATTGGTTCTAAACATTCGGGAAGAAGACATTACAGAATACACGAAAGTCATCGTTAATCATGGGTTTAAACTTTCTGGCATACACGGGGAACAAAAAACATTAGAAGAAAAATTCATTGAAATTACAGGGGGAGATTTACATGTATAACATGATCCGTCTCATTCAAAATGAGAATATGAAAATATATAAACGTTTAGGTACTTGGGTGATGGTTGGATTAATCATTTTCGTCGTCATCATCTCAGGTTTAGTAGACAAGTTCTTATTAAGTTCCAATATGGAGGGAACTTGGCAAGAGGAACTTCAATATCAAAGTATGGAATTAGAAAAACAGATTAATGAATATGAATCAATGCCAATGGTTGGGAATGCGATTAAACCATTAAAAGAACAATTAGTCATCAATGAGTATCGAATCGAAAACAATGTTCCTCCAGTCGAGAATGAAACTATTTGGGGATTCATGAGTTCCTTGTCAGATATTACCTCCTTTGCTGCAGTTTTTGTTATTGTAATTGGAGCTGGTATTGTAGCAACTGAGTTTACGACTGGTACGATTAAACTATTATTAATACGGCCAGTAAACAGGGCAAAAATACTATTATCTAAGTACATTGCCACAATTATTTTTGCTATCTTTATGTTAATCATCATGTTCGCCGGGTCATTCGTAGTTGGAAGTATTTTATATGGGTTTGATAGGTTGGATTTACCTTACTTAGTTTACTCTGGGGGGGAAGTTATTGAAAGGAATATGATTACCCATATTCTCAGTTTATATGGGTTAAACAGTGTGGATATGATAATGATGGTTACTTTCGCATTTATGATCTCCACTGTATTCCGGAATAGTTCATTAGCCATTGGGCTCTCTTTATTCTTAATGTTTACAGGACAACAAATGGTGATGTTGTTAAGTGAATATCAGTGGGTAAAATACATTCTTTTTGCAAATACGAACTTAGTTCAATATATAAGTGGTACTCCGCTTGTAGATGGAATGACCATGACCTTTTCGATAACAGTGTTGATCGCTTATTTCATCTGCTTTGTATTTACGTCCTGGATCATCTTTGAGAGACGAGATGTGGCAGCATAATAAATTCAAGCCTTATATAAGGAAATCTAGTACAATCTAGATTTCCTTTCCTTTTTAAACAGGAGTATAATATATGTGAAAAATGTTATAGATTTATTTTGGAAAAGGGGGAGAATTATGGGTGAAGGGACTATTTTAATTGTGGAAGATGAAAAGGAAATCGGCGAGTTGGTAAGGGACTATTTAAATGCGAATGGATATAATGTTCTTATTGCCACCGACGGAGAAGAAGCATTATCCATCTTCAAAAAAAATCATCCCATTTTAGTTGTTTTGGACGTCATGCTCCCTAAAAGGAATGGAATTGATGTCTGCCGTGACATTCGATTGGATTCCAATGTGCCTATCATTATGATGAGTGCAAAAAAGAGTGAAACAGATAAAAACATCGGCTTAGGAATTGGAGCAGATGATTACATAGCAAAGCCCTTTAGTCCTGGAGAACTCGTAGCTAGAATTAAAGCACAACTACGGAGGTATACAGAATTTTCTAACGTAAATGTTTCTAACAGTAACAGTCTTTTGACGTATCAGAATTTAACTATAGATGAGAAGGGGTACACCGTAACCCTTTCTGGGAAAAAAATTGATCTGTCTGCTAAAGAATTTCAATTGCTACACTTTATGGCAAAAAATCAGGGACAAGTATTTTCAAAAGAACAACTCTTCGAAAAAATTTGGGGGTACGATTCATATGGAGATATGAGTTCCGTTACCGTTTATATTCGTAAGATAAGAGAAAAAATAGAAGTCATGCCATCAAAACCAAAGTTTATTGAAACGGTTTGGGGAATTGGTTATAAATTTAACGGGAGTTCTTCCTGATGGGTATTCGGGTTAGACTCCTTACTGCGTTTCTTAGTATCATTATTCTTCCTGTTGTCACGATTATTGGATTTTTTGCGTTTTTTTCCTATCAATTAGATCAATTGAGTGAAGAACAAAATCTAGAAATCGATAACATTCTCTCTGAAATTAATCAGGAGATCATCGAAAATTATCATTCCATTTCAGAAACACAAATTTTTTTCAGCCAAATTGAACACATCTTGGAGCAATACAATATTGAAATAATAATAACATCGGAAGAAAGGGAATTATTATTCGATTCAAAGGACATTAAACCTGTGGATGATGACTTCATGTTTACAATGAGGCAATCTCAGGTGCAAACATTGAGTGGTGACATCTATAATATTGAAATTAAATCCAATACGTTAGATTTATCTCCTAATCAGTCATACAATAAAATCATCACAACAATTTTTATTAGTGTCGGAAGTGGGATTTTATTATTAATTATCTTAGTCATTGTGTGGACGATATATATTTCGCGGACAATATTACAGCCGTTAAAACAAATTTACACGGCAACAGAAGAGATGACCGAAGGGAACCTGAGTTATCCGATAGAATATAAGAAGAAAGATGAAATAGGTAGATTTATCAATGGGTTTAACACCATGAGAGATCATTTAAGGCAGTCAATTGCAAAGCAGCAACAATATGAGCAGAACAGAAAAGAACTCATAGCAACGATTTCCCATGATCTTAGAACTCCGCTCCAATCGATAAAAGGCTATGTGGAGGGAATAAATGACGGCATCGTTCAAAATGAAGAAATGAAAAAAAGATACTTACAAGTTATCTTATCTAAAACAGAGCAGTTAGACCGATTAATTGAGGACCTGTTTGAGTTTTCAAAAATAGAGCTAGATCAACTAGTCATGGATAAAATCCTTATAAATAGTGGGAAGTTCTTTACAACTTTATTAAAAGATGCTGAGTCTGATTGTCAACAACATGATGTGGAATTAAAGGTGGAGGGCTCTATCCCGTCTGTCGTTTTACATATGGATCCAAAACGTATTGAACAAGTATTTACCAACTTGATTGATAATGCCCTACAATATGGAGGAAAAAGGATTGTTGTTCATTTCGAAACAGATAAGGAGGCTAACAGACTAACCGTCCATGTGAAGGACAATGGACCTGGAATCTCAGAGGAGGATGTACCCAACATTTTCAATCGGTTTTATCGAGGGGAAAAATCACGATCAAGAGAGCATGGTGGAACAGGCTTAGGGCTTGCTATTGTAAAATCAATTATAGAATCTCATGATGGTACAGTTTGGGTGGAAAGTCGTCTTACAGAAGGGAGTTCTTTTTCTTTTTCACTTCCAGTTATAAAAGGTACAAATCATAATTAACTGACTTATAGAAACGATTTTTTGGAGTGTCCTTTGTAGATTTACATAAGACACTCCACTTTGTTATAAATCAGTCCAAAGAGAAGAAACAATTTCGAAAGAACGTAATCGTGCTTTTTGATCATATATTTGTGCATTTATCATAACTTCATTTACTTTTGTATTTGCAATAAAATCCTCTAATTTCTCCTTCACCTTAGTACGATCCCCAATGATAGAAGATCCTAGTTGTTGTTGTAATGCTTTTTTTTCAAAGTCATTCCAAATCTCATCCATGTTCTCTACAGGTGGCTGAAGTTTCGTTGGGGTGTTACGCACTAAATTCAAAAACTGCTGTTGCATGGAAGTTGCCAATCGATTTGCTTCTTTTTGGGTGTCGGCAGCGATAACATTCACTGCAACCATCGTATAAGGTTCTGACAATACCTCAGATGGTTGGAATTCATTATAATAAAGTTCAAGTGCAGGTAATGTGTTTTCCGGTGAAAAATGACTTGCAAATGCAAATGGCAACCCTAATTGGGCAGCTAACTGAGCACTAAATCCACTTGAACCTAATAACCAAATTGGAATATCCAGGCCTTCACCTGGTATAGCCTTGACGCTGTTAGACCTTGAAGAATCGATTGGGCTAAAATAGGACCGCAATTCACTTAATTGCTGAGGAAAATCATGCCCATTGCCTCCATGGTCTCTTCTCAAAGCGTGCATAGTCCTTTGATCCGTCCCTGGCGCCCGTCCGAGTCCTAAATCAATCCGTCCCGGAAAAAGAGATTCCAATGTACCAAATTGTTCCGCAATCACAAGTGGAGAGTGGTTAGGAAGCATAATACCCCCAGATCCAACCCGAATAGTTGAAGTTGCTACCGCCACTTGCCCAATTAAAATAGAAGTTGCTGAACTGGCTATTCCGGGCATGTTGTGATGTTCTGCCAGCCAATAGCGATGGTAACCCCAGCGTTCTGTGTGCTTTGCAAGATCCAGTGTATTTTGAAATGTGTCTGTTGCTGAACCCCCAACGATGATAGGGGCTAGATCAAGTATCGAATATTTTATATCTTTTAGTTTACTATTATTATTTAATTCACTCATTTTTGTCACTACTTTCTAAGAGTTAATCACCTTATTAATGGATAATGGTGGAGTTTAATTTTACTTAGTGTATCAAGGAATAGTCTCTTTTAAAAATAAAATGCTTATCTATCCTTGCACTACACCGAGTATATAACTATCATTAGTTTGATATGGAAATTAATTCATTATCCTAGTTCAAGGGAGGAATCTTAATGAAAAATATATTACCTCCTGGCCAGTTTAAAACGGAAAAATGGCCAGTCCTACACCAAGGAGATGTTTACGAATTCGATGAGGAAACATGGAGTTTTAAATTATTTGGTGAAGTTCAGCAGGAAATAACCTTGACTTATTCAGAGATGATGGCATTACCAAAAGCCATTTCCACAATCGATATGCACTGTGTTACGACATGGTCTAAGTTTGGGTCTGTTTTTGAAGGTGTCCCAATGCGTGAACTTGTTCATCTTGTTACATTGCATGGAGATGTAAAGTTTGTGAAAATTTTCGGCTACTATAACGGAGATCCTTTTGGATATTCTTCCAACCTGCCACTTGAATCTCTATTAAATGACGATGCTTTATTCGTACATCGGTGGAAAGATGGGATTGAGGGAGAGTGGCGGGATATATCCCCGAAACACGGATATCCATTACGTTTTATACCACCATCATCATTTTATCTTTGGAAAGGTACTAAATGGGCAACAGGCATTCAATTCATGAAACAAGATGAGGCAGGATTCTGGGAAGAACTTGGATACTCCATGACAGCGAATCCTTTTAAAGAAGAGCGTTACCGTTAATAAACGCTCTTTCACATCCACATAAAGCATAGCATAGTCACAAATTTGTCAGGAACCAGATCCCCGAATAAAAATTCGGGGACCTGGTTCCTGAACTTTTTGTGTACATATCACCTCTGCCCAGATCCGGCATAGACTGGAAAGGTAGAGGAGGGATTCGTTTGTATTATTTAGGGTATCCATGCTTTTATGTGACGGAAGACTATGAACATGTCTACATTCAAACAGTTACATCTGTAACTTTTTCCCATATCCATATTTATATCAATGAACAAGAGGCACTGACGGTTTCTTCACCAATTCCATTTATAAAAATAAAAAAACACGCTCTACCGTCTGGCAGCCATGCACTTCATATCATAGGGAACAATTCTGGTACGCATTCTGGGCTAACCAGTGAATCTTCTTATATCATTACCATTCCACCAAAACAACAGCCTCATCCTATTCGGAGTCACGACTTCAAACCAGGAGACATTTTGGTTGCGAGCGACAATAAATTTGGTATACCAGATGGATATATGGGCCATTCCGTTTTAATCATTAACGAAGATATGATGCTTGAATCGGATTTCTATGGAGATAGTATTTCTCGAAAGCCAATCAGTCACTTTTTTAAACAACATGAATGGTATGCTGCATACCGCCCTAAGGAACCTACTCTTGGCCAAGGAGCCGTAAAGTGGGGACTGAATTATCGAAAGCAATATTTAGAAAATATTAAAAAAGGGATAAAAAAGCCAAAATTTTCTTTTGTCCCAACCAATGATATGAAAGAGTTATGGAAAACAATCTACTGTTCAAAGCTCGTTTGGCTTTGCTATTATCATGGTTCAAATTATGAATTCAAAAAAGATGGACTATGGTTTTCCCCGCAAAACTTAAATGATGAACTAATGAAAGATGAGAATTTTCAATTATTATATGAACATCCTAAACATTCTTTTAAAATTGAATTATAACCATTCCTTTAAAGTATCATAAACAAGATATGATACTTTTTTCTATTCTTAATTAACCTTCCTTTAAAAAGAACCATATTTGTTTTATTCTTATAAGAGTGGGTACTATAATAAAAAAGAATGTACTAATTCACAACTGCACAAAGAGCTCAGCATCTTTACATAATGCCGAAACAAAAATTATAATATTCCAAGCAATATAAAAAGGTGGGGAAGAACTGTGAAATTAACACCACAACAAGTTATTGAACTACACGAATTTAATAATTTGACCAAATCATTAAGCTTTAATATGTATGATATCTGTTATACGAAAACAAGAGCAGAACGGGAAGCTTATATTGAATACATTGATGAACAATATAATGCAGATCGATTAACCAAGATCCTTACCAATGTATCAGACATTATTGGTGCCCATGTCTTAAATATTTCCAAGCAAGATTATGTACCACAGGGAGCAAGTGTCACCATTCTCGTTTCCGAAGGACCAGTGGTGGAAGTCCCGAAAGAAAACTTTGCAGAATCGCCCGGCCCTCTCCCGGAATCGGTCACCGCCCATTTAGATAAAAGCCATATTACTGTTCACACATATCCAGAATACCATCCCGATGAAGGGATCAGTACATTCCGTGCGGATATAGATGTGTCCACTTGCGGGGAAATATCTCCTTTGAAAGCATTAAACTACTTAATTTATTCCTTTGATACTGACATCATGACCATGGATTACCGTGTTCGGGGGTTCACAAGGGATAAATATGGCCATAAATTATTTATTGATCACGATATAAATTCCATTCAAAATTACATTCCTGATGAAACGAAAGAACAATATGATATGATCGATGTGAATATCTACCAGGAAAATATATTTCATACAAAATGCCGGTTAAAGGAATTTGATATCAATAATTACTTGTTCGGCTATTCAAAAGATAAACTAACTCCAGAAGAAGAACAAGAGATTAGTGAACGGTTAAAGCTCGAAATGGATGAGATCTATTACGGAAAAAATATTAGCCGTGATTAAAGAAAAGCGGTTACTGAAAAACCACTTACTTTTTTGAGTAAGTGGTTTTTCAGTCGATCACCGTTGATTGTGCTCAGCAAATTTAATAAACGAATTTTCATCTTCTACGAGACCACAAGAGCCGCATTGAACTTTATTTTCCGGTCCTTTATACACTACATGAAATGGGTCGAGATTATCATTTGTGAATTCATCAATTATAGTTCCTGTTTGTGGATCCATTTTTACAGGGGTTGCCACCTGTTTTATTACGTTAAATCTTGAACGGTTCGTTTTACAACTTGGACATAAATAAGGTTTTGTCATTTTTCCACCTCCATAACCTATTATTCCCAGAACTTTCGTGCTTATGTTAGAATTGATCAATCATACATAGTTTTTCTCTCCAAAGAGACACTATCAGAGAATTTCTCTTTTCGTTGACCCGATTCAATTAAAAACCATACTCATTAACATTGGAGAGGAGGATTCGTAACATTGAAAAAAAGGATTACCTCTGAAGATATTTTTCAATTTAAAGCACCTGGAGATATAAAATTGTCACCAGATGGCAGACATATGATATTTACCTTAAAGGAACTGGATAAAGAAAAGGATGAAAATGTCACGAATCTATTTTTAATCAATATTGATACGTCAGAAACAAAACAATTGACTTTTTCAGGAAAAGACAGTGATGCCAGTTTTTCACCAGACGGGAAAAGAGTTGCATTTGTTTCTTCCCGTTCAGAAAAAGCACAAATATGGATTCTTCCTTTAGACGGAGGAGAAACGTGGTGTTTAAAAACAAAAGAGGCTGTTCAAGCTCCCTTAATATGGACACCAGATGGAAAATGTCTAATTTATTCAGCCAGTGTATTTAGTCATGATTCGTTAGATTGGGTACCCTACCCAGGGGCACCTGTAAAAGATCGACAGAGATTAAAAGAACTGTCCGATAAAATCCACCAAGAGAAAGAAAAAGATGACAATAAGAAAAAAGAAAACGAAGTAAAAATCATTACTAGATTCAGTTACCGTTTTGATGGACAAGGATACTTTGGACACGTTAGGAATCAGATTTTTACGACACCTGTGCCTCAAACCACTCCTGGAGACTGGGAACCAAAAGGCCAACAACTCACCAAAGGAGACTACGACCATTCAGGACCTTCTTTATCACCAAATGGGGAATACCTAGTTGTAAGTTCCCGTCATACTAAGGATGCTGACATGGAACAAAAAGTAGACCTCTGGTTAATTCATATACCAACAGGAAAATCCCATCTATTATATGATTCTCCAGGGCCAACAAGTAACCCATCCTGGTCACCTTGTGGAAACTACATTGCATTTACAGGACACGATAACCAAGTTGGTGCTTCTACTACAATGAATTTATGGTTGATTGATATGAGATCCTTCCTCGTTGACATAAACACTAAAAGAAAAGTGGTACCAATAAACAGAGAAACTGCTAAGAATCTTTCCAAAGTTCTTGATCGACCTATTGGTGGAGCGGGGTCAGATGTTGGTTATCGTGGCGGAAAGGCCGTGGTTTGGGGAAAGGACAGAATTTACTTTGTGATCACAGACCATGGTGCTGGTCAAGTTTATGAAATACGTCTGGACAAGTTAGATCAGTTTCCCACAAAAATTTTGGGGGACGATAACTGTTCTATCGTTGGTATTGATGCTGGTGAAAACGGAATAGCATATACTTTTTCTTCTCCCGAAAAAGCCCAAGAAATTTATTTTAAAACTCGTTCTGGAAAGACGGAACAACTTACTTCATTTAATAAGCATTTTCTCGAAAAAGTGGAAATTGGAGAGTGGGAGAAATTTCAATATAGTAGTAACGATGGAGAAAAGCTCGATGGTTGGCTCGTTTTTCCACCGAATTATGAGCCAACAGAAAAATACCCTCTCGTTTTATTAATCCATGGTGGTCCACACGGCTCGTACGGTCCCACATTTATGTTTACGGCACATCAGTTTGCAGCTCAAGGATATATTATAATATATACAAATCCAAGGGGCAGTGAGACATATGGTCAGGATTTCGCATCCCATATTGATACGAAATGGGGCGATCAGGATTACAAAGATATAATGGCCGGGGTAGACTACGTGGTGGATCGTAAAATAATAGATGAAGATAGAATGTTTGTACATGGTTGGTCATATGGGGGGTATATGTCTTGTTGGATAGCCACGCAAACGGATCGATTTAAGGCTATTTGTGCAGGGGCCAGTGTTACAAATATGATCAGTGGATACGGAACATCTGATATTACTCTCGCTGATGAATACGAATACGGCGGAAGCCCATGGGAGCATACGGAGCATTTCAAACGGCATTCCCCCCTTGGACATGTGCAGAATGTGACGACACCAATGATGTTAATGCATGGTGAAAATGATTTAAGAGTAGCAATCTCACAAACGGAAGAATTTTATATCGCATTAAAACGTCTTGGAAAAGAGGCGATTATGGTCCGATACCCCGATGAATTTCATGGTTTAACTCGACCTGTACATCAACATGACCGCTTTGAAAGGATTGTGAGCTGGTTTAATTACTATGCCGATATAACATAACTTTCAAAATAAAATCAGCGAATCCACCTGCTAAGACTTCACTCGTGCGGGTGGATTTCTCTACAGTACTTTAATGAATCTCCATAAATTGGAATCTTGGTGAAAAAACTAATAATTAAAAATTTATTGACTAATGAGTAGAATAAGAATAAAATATACATATTACTAAAATATTAAATAGTTTATTTCACCCCTTTTTTTTACAATTGTCGTGCGTTATAATGAACACAAAAGAATTATAAGTGATGTACATATATTTTTTAGGTTATTAGTTCGTTATTACGAACACATCCGTAAATCATTTGGTGATGTCTCCTTGCCATTATCTATTGGAGGCACTCGATCATACTGTGGGTTGACGAAACCTTAGATGCTAGTCGTCAAAAGTATGATGTGAGGGAGGGTTAGATGCCCTTTTAAATTAATACGGTACTTGTGCAATTCCGGACGTACAAGTATCGTATTAATCATTTATAGAAAGGAGATGAAAGTAAATGGCTTATCATCAACGACTGTCACTCCTGATACTTATTGATTCGAGTTTTATAATAGTCGCTTTCCTTTTAAGCAAGGTTCTACTCTATGAAACATTTGATCTTTATCATCACATAACAGTATCTACTTTATTGTCGTTGATTGTCTTTCACCACTTTTTTTCAAAAGTTTATAAGCTATATAAAAAAGCATGGGAGTATGCAAGTATTGGCGAACTGTTGATCATCTTGAAGATCGTTTCTTTCTCCATTTTTTTCACTGCAATTATACAATTATCAATAGATAACGCCGTTCATCTCCGAATGCTATTCATTATCTGGCTGATTCAAATGTCATTTATTGGGGGATCACGTTTCACATGGAGAGCAATCAGAGACTCTTATTTTAAAACAGAAGAGAATCGAAAAAGAACACTGATTATTGGTGCTGGTGCTGCTGGAACAATGATTGCCCGCCAATTAATAAAAAATAATGATTCTTCCTTACTGCCAGTTGCGTTTATTGATGATGATCATAGAAAGCATAACCTTGATATCTTGGGAATCCCTGTGATTGGTGGGGTAAATCAATTAGAAAGTGCTGTATCCAATCTCATGATAGAAAATATTGTAATTGCAATACCGTCCTTAAATAGTAGAGAATTAAACAGGATTTTTAAGGAATGTGCTAAGACGAACATTAATACTAAAACATTGCCTATGATTGAAGATCTTGTAACCGGAAAAGTGTCAATAGAGCAATTCCGAGATGTGGAAGTGGAGGACTTATTAGGAAGAGAACCTGTCAAATTAGATATGGAAGGGATATCTGAATACATCACTAATAAAGTTGTTATTGTGACTGGTGCAGGGGGTTCCATTGGTTCAGAAATCTGCCGGCAAATTGCCCGTTTTCTTCCGAAACATCTCATACTTCTAGGTCATGGGGAAAATAGTATTTATTCTATCGAAATGGAACTGAGAGATCTTTATTCAGAACAACCAATTAAATTTTTTCCGGAAATTGCTGATATCCAAGATGCGGAGAAGATTCAGCAAATAATGAATTTATATCGTCCAGATGTGGTGTATCATGCAGCGGCTCATAAACATGTTCCTTTAATGGAGCACAGTCCAGAGGAAGCGGTAAAAAACAATTTACTTGGTACGTTAAATGTGGCGAATGCAGCGCATCTTACAAAGGTTAAAACTTTTGTTTTAATATCTTCTGATAAGGCAGTTAATCCTACTAGCGTTATGGGAGCGACAAAAAGGTTAGCAGAAATGAGTATTCAACACCTGAACAAAACAAGTAAAACCAATTTTATTGCTGTTCGTTTTGGAAATGTATTAGGTAGCAGGGGAAGTGTTATCCCATTATTTAAGAAACAAATCAAAAATGGGGGACCAGTAACAATAACCCATCCTGAAATGGTCCGTTACTTCATGACTATTCCTGAAGCGTCAAGATTGGTTATACAGGCAGGTAGTCTTGCTAAGGGTGGAGAAATTTTTGTCCTTGATATGGGGGAACCTGTAAAGATTCTTGATCTGGCTAAAAACTTAGTGACCTTATCAGGTAACTCCATTGATGACATCGGAATATCATTCACTGGTATGAGACCAGGTGAAAAACTGTTTGAGGAACTGTTAAATGATAACGAAGTACATGAAAAACAAATCTATCCTAATATTTATATAGGAAAAGCATCCGAAAGTTATGTGGAAGAGATTGGACTATTGTTGAAAACATATAGCCAATTGGATAAGGAAGTTTTGAGGCAAACCCTCATTCAGTTAGCTAATCGGAAACACCATCAAAATAGTGCTTATTCAATGCCAGGATAATCAAAAAAAACGTTGGGAGTGTGATATCAATTGAAACGAATTTTCGATATAGCTGTTTCAATTTTTCTTCTCCTTTTCTTGTTTCCCCTTATTGTAATCATCTCTCTAATAGTAAGATGGAAACTCGGTTCACCAGTAATATTTAAACAGCAACGTCCTGGATTAAATCATACACCATTTTATCTATACAAATTCCGAACGATGACAGAGGAAAGGGATGAAAAGGGACAATTGAAGGATGATGATGAAAGGATAACCTCCTTTGGTCAGTTTTTAAGAAAATTTAGTCTCGATGAACTTCCTCAATTGTTTAATGTTCTAAAGGGAGATCTTAGTTTAGTTGGCCCCCGTCCTTTACTAATGGAGTATTTGCCGTTATATACGGAGAAACAACTAAAAAGACATAACGTTCTCCCAGGGATTACCGGTTGGGCACAAGTGAATGGTCGAAACGGAATTAGCTGGGAGGAAAAATTTGAACTGGATGTCTGGTATGTGGAAAATCATTCCTTTTTACTCGATTTAAAAATTCTTTATCTTACTGCTGTGAAGGTTTTTAGAACGGAAGGTATTAGTCAACAAGGTTTTATCAGCGCAGAAGACTTCACAGGATCAGTGTCTCCAGTCAGAGGAAGCGGGAGCGGTGATGACAATGTTAAATCCTAAACTACCATTAAAAAGTAAAATTCATTTATCTTCGCCCCACATGTCAGGGAATGAAATGAAATATATTGAAGAAGCTTTTCAGTCTAACTGGATTGCTCCAGTAGGCCCCAATATTGATGCATTTGAGAGAGAAATAGAATCCTATATTGGAGATGGTCATGCGGTTGCGGTCAGTTCCGGAACTGCTGCCATTCATTTAGCTCTTTTATTGTTAGATGTGAAGAGGGGAGATACTGTATTTTGTTCTACCTTAACTTTTGTTGCAAGTGCAAATCCGGTTCTGTATCAGGGGGCAGAACCTATTTTTATTGATTCTGAACCTGAAACATGGAATATGTCTCCTAAAGCATTAAAAAATGCATTAGAAGACGCAAATGCGAGTGGCAAACTACCAAAAGCTGTCATTGTTGTTCACTTATATGGCCAAATGGCTAATATAGAAGAAATTATCAACTTGTGTGCAGAATTTAATGTGCCTATTATCGAGGACTCTGCAGAATCTTTAGGTACTTTTTATAAAGGAATTTCAAGTGGTACTTTTGGGGATTTTGGTATTTTTTCATTTAATGGAAACAAGATTATTACAGCATCATCTGGTGGCATGCTTATTTGCAAAGATAAAAACCAGGCTGATCGTGCATTGTTCTTAGCAACTCAGGCAAAAGACCCTGCCCTCCATTATCAGCACAGCTCCCTTGGGTTTAATTATCGGATGAGTAACATTATTGCAGGAATTGGAAGATCCCAATTGGAAGTGTTAGAATCAAGGGTTTTGGCAAGGCGATGTAATTTCGAAAAATACAAAAAAGCATTAGCTTCACTCCCTGGAATTCAGTTTATGCCGGAAATCGAATACTCCCGGCCAAACCGCTGGCTAACGACATTTACCATTAACGAAAAAGAATCAGGTATTTCACCAACTTCACTGATGAAGTTCATGTTGGAGGAAAATATTGAAGTACGTCCAGTATGGAAACCACTGCATCTCCAACCACTGTTCCAAGGGTGCACTTATTATCCCCATCAGGAAGGGGGAAGTGTTTCAGAACAACTGTTTTTTGCAGGTATTTGTCTACCATCAGGGTCAAATATGTCCATGGAAGATATTCTGAAGGTTATTAATCTAATTAAATATACTATTTACAATCATAAAAGGAATGATGATCATATTGTATTATAAATGTTCTCTAAATAGATTAGACCCCTAAAGCATTTAGTAATTACCTTTAAAGTTAACTAAATAAAACAATACAGATTCCTTATTTCCCCTATTTTATATAGTTAGTAGGCGATTACATGAAAAAAACAGTAATAATCATTATGGTATTGACAGTTGGGTCAAAATTTTTAGGTTTTTTTAGAGACATAATTCTATCTTACTTCTATGGTGCGTCCAATATAACTGATGTATATTTAATCGCGCTTACCATTCCTAGTGTTATTTTCGCCATTATTGGGGAGGGAATTTCAACTGGTTATATCCCAATGTATACCCGAATTGAAAATAATTATGGTACTGAAAGAGCTAATAAATTTACAAATAATCTAATTAATGTTCTCATGCTATTTTGTACGATCATACTTATTATCGGATTATTATTTACTGAACAAATAGTGAGGTTATTTGCTTCTGGTTTTGAAGGGGACACATTATTACTTGCAGTTTCTTTTACTAGAATTTCTATTGTAGGCGTTTATTTTACCGGTTTAATCTATGTTTTTTCTTCGTTCCTGCAACTTAAAGGGAATTTTGTTATACCAGGCATAATCGGCCTTCCGTTTAACACGATAATTATTATATTTATAGTAATTAGTGCTAATTCAAATATCTATGTTCTTATCTTTGGTAGTGTTCTCGCCATTGTGTCACAAGCATTGCTGCTTTCTGTTTATAGTTATAAGTATAAATATAAATACTATCCAAAACTTGATTATAAAGACAGTAGTATTAAAAGAATGTTCTTATTAGCAACACCTGCCATAGTAGGCTCGTCTGTCATTCAATTGAATCTTCTTATTGACAGAACTTTAGCATCTAATATAGCAGAAGGTGGAATATCCGCTTTAAATTATGCTCATAATTTAAATTTGTTTATTTTAGGAATTGTAGTTGCATCAATTACTACTGTTCTATTTCCAACAATTACAAAGATGGCTGAAAAAAATAATATGGAAGAATTAAAGAAATCATTAGCAAGTGCTATAACAGGCATAAACCTATTAGTATTACCTGCTACGGTTGGGTATATGATATTTTCAGAACAAATTGTTCAAGTTTTATTTGGTAGAGGGGAATTTGATTCAAACGCAGTATCAATGACTTCCTCTGCCTTGTTTTATTATTCTATCGGTATAAGTAGTATTGGATTAAGAATGGTATTAACAAGAGTTTACTATGCACTACATGATAGCAAGACACCAATGGTTAATTCCTCCATATCTATGATAGTAAATATCATACTTAATATTGTATTATCCAGATATTTAGGGATAGCTGGTCTTGCATTAGCAACTAGTTTAGCTGCAATATTTAGTACTTTGTTATTATTTAGAAATCTTCATACTAAAATACAAGGTTTCGGAATAAGGGATCTCTTTTATTCGCTCATAAAAATGTTAGTAGCGTCTCTTTTAATGGGAGTATTAAGTAAAATAACATTTACGTACTTATTTACAAAAATGAACTTAACAGTTTCTTTTTTTCTAGCAGTTTTTACTGGTGTAGTTATTTACTTTGTTTTTATATTCATTTTCAGAATTAGGGAGTTAGATATAGTTATCAATCAAATTAAAAGAAGAATTACAAATAGAACAGAAGAAAAAAATGTCTCTTAGTTTATACGCCACGATTTTCAGTATTTTGAAAGCAGATCTTTAATGATCTGGCTTTTTTATTTTCTTGGAAAAAGTCAATAGGAGGGTAATTATGGAAATAGAAATTAGCTTTTTAGATTTATTTAATGAAATAAAAAACAAAATAAAATTGATTCTCTCTATTACTTTAATTACTTTGGTCACTACTTCACTTATATCTTTCTATTTAATTACACCTAAATACGAATCAACCACATTACTTCTAATAAATCAATCAAAAGTTGAAGGGGACATATATTCTTCTAGTGATATTAGAACAAACCTTGAGCTAATTCATACTTACAATGTCATTATTACTTCACCTAGGATATTAGATTATGTAATTGAAGAACTCTCCTTACCTCAAACATATAAAGAATTAAGTAATCAAATAAGCATTGGAAACCAGGGTCAATCGCAAGTTGTATCTATTAGTGTCAAAGATGAGGATCCTCAAAAAGCAATGGTTATTGCAAATAAAATTGCAGAGGTTTCACAAAGAGAGATAGTAGAAATAATGAATGTAGATAATATAACCATTCTTACATCAGCAGAAGTTTCAAATAGTCCAATAAGTCCAAACCATTCTGTGAATTTATTTATTGGATTTGCGTTAGGTATAGCCATCTCTATAGGTTTTATCTTTTTAAAAAAGATTTTTGATAATTCCATTATTACCGAAGAGGATATAGAAAAGGATCTTGAATTGCCTGTACTTGGATCAATTATGATAATAAATCAGCAAAATGACAAAACGATTAGAAAAACTTCTGGAAAAAAATCAAACTTGAGTCGACAACGAAGAGGAAATGTAAACATTGGGTAATTTCATAAAAAATCCTTAGATAAATTCACCAAATGAAAATGGCGCAAATAATTATTATACAAGGTGTTGGATAACAAAAATGAAAATTATTATTAATAATAAAAGTATCTATTCTTCCGTCTTTTATTTAATGATTATATTTAGTTTTATTTCCTATGAATACACCCTTTATACAAATGCATATCAAATATTATTGTTAATAGTTTTCTCTTTTGGATTATTAATGGTACTTTTAGGGATTCTTTCTGGGCCAGACATCACTGATGTATATCTAATTAGCCTAAAAAACAATTTATTAGTTCATTTGTTATCCCTTTTATTAATATTGTCTATTTTTGTTTCATCCCTCAAATTAGATTTAGTTACAACAAATGGAGTAATTAATGTAATTATAAGTATTTTAAGCATATATGTATTCTTTTTATTGATACCAACAATGATATCTGAAAACAAAGATAGATTAATAGTATTTATAATTTCTTTAATCACTTTTTTTTCTGTTATCGGAATCATTATAGGGTTAAGAGGAGAATTTTTGGGTTATACCTATACCCATTACAATAGAGTATCTTCTATATTTTTTGACCCTAATTACTTTGGGACGTTATGTGCAATGGGTTTTATTTTAAGCATACACAAAAAAGGGAAGTACAAATTTTTTGCAGTCCTTAATCTCGTTGCTTTATTTTATACAGGTTCAAGAGCAGCGATGATTGGTTTACTAATTGTCACCGTTTTATTTTATTTTTATAAAAAGAGGGTTTCCATTAACTCCTTCCTGTTCTTTTTGTTTATTTGCTTTCTAACATACTACTTCATTGGTTTCTTAGAAGAACGTATGTTTTTTCGAACTTTTCAAGGCCTTAGTTCGAGGGAATATCTCTGGGATATCTCATTTCATCTAATAAAAAACGAACCATTATGGGGATACGGCTACGGGACTGTCGGGAGTTTATTGCATTCACATGGAGCATCGAATGTAAGTTCTCATAATGCTTATTTAGATTATATAATGACAAACGGAATAATTCCTTTTGTGATTTACAGTCTGGTAATAGTTAAATCTGTTTATATGGGCTATAAAACAGAAATCCCTCAATCCATAATAAAGTGTATTGTACTAATACTGATAAACGCTAATTCCATTTCTATTAACTTAGGGGGAATTGGTATTACTTCATTGTTATTTACATTATTTTTAGGCATATGTAATTTTTCCGGTAACGAAAGCAAACTTAAGCAAAGACAGATTAGTGATGCAGTTAAGTTAAATGAGGTGCTTCCAAATGAAAAAAATTCTATTGGTTAGAGGGGAAAAAGCATTTTTACCTGAAATAGATGCCTATTTAAATTATCTAAATGCAGTCCAAGGAGTAACAGCTTTTGATTCATCAACGATCGATGGTTCCTTTTCAATAAATGAATTTGATGTTATATGGGAATTTAAGGGTCTAGGTGGGATGAAAGTAAAAGATCAACTATTAATACATGAATATGCATCTTTATCTACAGGAATATTTCCAACTATTAAAAACGGATTAAAAGCAAGGATAAACCCAAAACCTGATTTGCGTATTTTTCTTAATGCACGTGTAAGAAATGGATTCCCATTTAATGATGAGATTGACTACTGTTATCGGGATATGGGTATTGATGAAAGTTTCCTTCAACAAAAAAATAATAGAAAAGAATATGACTTTATATATGTAGGTGCTGTAAGTAAAGATAGAGAAATAGACAAACTATTAAACAAGTTTGTTGGAAAAAACAACGGGAAATTATGTTTGATTGGTAATGTGGAAAACGAGATATACAATGACTATAAAGAAAATAAAAATCTTATCTTCACTGGGAAAATACCTTATCATCAAGTTCCGAAAATTGCCTCAAAAGGAGTTTACGGAATTAACTACATTCCTGATAAGTACCCTTATAACATCCAAACATCGACCAAACTTCTTGAATACTTAGCTTTAGATTTAAAAGTCATAACTACGGATTATAGATGGGTAAGGGAATTTGAGAAAGAAAATGAATGTAAGTTTTATAAGATAAGTAATGAATTTGATTTTGATTTAAAAAAACTGCAAAACTATAAATTTAAGTCAGGCATAAACATGAATGACTATTTGTGGGGTACAATTCTCGAAAAGTCAAATATCATGAACAAGATCATTTCCATTGATTCAAGAAAAAAGTTTCAGATCACCGCTCAGTAAAAGATTTATGAAATTAGATTAAGTACTTTAGCATTTATAAATAAAGAAACAGAGGAGTGGAAAGTATGGAAAGTAAACGGAGATGGAAAAAGTCGATAAAAAATTGTTCCTTAATTTCCCATTACCACCCTAAATCACCAGTTGCAGAACAATACCGAACCATTCGCTCAAACATTCATTTTGCTAGTCTGGATAATGAAATGTGTGTCATTACATTAACATCTGCATCTCCAGGAGAAGGTAAGTCAACTACAGCTACTAATTTAGCGATTATACTAGCACAACAAGGTAAAAAAGTTTTATTAATAGATGCAGATATGAGGAAGCCAAGCAGCCATTTTACATTTCGTGCTGATAATTTCTCTGGACTATCGACAGTTCTAATAAATAAGATTCCTTTAGAAGATGTTATTTATGATACTCCAATTCCAAATTTACACCTCTTAACATGTGGTCCAATTCCACCAAATCCAGCTGAATTATTAAGTATGTTACGAATGGACTGGCTTCTATCAGAAGTAAGAAAACAATTCAACTATGTCATTATAGATACCCCTCCAATACTTTCAGTTACAGACGCACAAATCTTAGGTGATAAAAGTGATGGAATCATACTTGTTGTAAGCAGTGGTCAGACAGATAAGAGATCAGCAAAAAAGGCGAAGGATCTTTTGCTTCAAACCCGAGGAAATTTATTAGGAGTTGTATTAAATAAGAAAAAAGATGTCGGTTATCATTATTACTATGAAGAAAATTCTTATAAATAAAAAAGGATTTTCAAAAGGAGTATAACATGAAGATTCTTTATATTACTA
This sequence comes from Evansella tamaricis, assembly GCF_019042215.1. Classification (GTDB taxonomy): domain Bacteria; phylum Bacillota; class Bacilli; order Bacillales; family Salisediminibacteriaceae; genus Evansella; species Evansella tamaricis. The sequence continues at coordinate 47,652 of NZ_JAHQCS010000094.1, forward strand.
CAATTTCAGATACGATAAATGCGTTTTTAATTCCCCATATTAAACTCTTAATTGAACAAGGAAATGAAGTGGGAATAGCATGTAATATTTTAGAAGAAATTCACCCAGATTTATTGGAAATGGGCTGTAAAATTCATCTAATCCCATTTCAGAGAAGCCCACTAAAAAGAGAAAACTTTAAAGCATATCGAAGAATAAATCTTGTCATCTCAAAAGAGAAATATGAGTTAATTCATGTCCATACTCCAATTGCATCGATCCTAACAAGATTCGCCTGTAGAAAACTCAAAGGCATTAAAGTTATATACACAGCTCATGGGTTTCATTTCTATAAAGGTGCACCTCTTTTCAATTGGCTAGTTTACTATACTGCTGAAAAGTATATAGCGAAATGGACCGACACGATTATCACAATGAACGATGAAGATTTTGATTCCGCTAAAACATTTAATATTAGAAAAAAAGCATCATTATATAAAATTAATGGAATCGGGCTAGATTTGAAGAGGTTTCAACCCCTTACCTCTAATCTAAAAACTAAGATAAGAAAAGAATACAATTTTAAAGAAAAGGATTTCTTGTTAATTTATGTTGGAGAGATGTGCTTCCGCAAAAATCAAGATATGCTTATTCAAGTGATGAAGTTAGTTAATAACTCTATTCCTGATATAAAACTTCTCCTTGTTGGAGACGGAAAAAAGATGGACCAATATAAAGATATGACTAAAAAACTTAATTTAAACAACTGCGTGAAGTTCTTAGGGTATCGGCAGGACGTAAATAAATTAATGTCCTTAGCGGATGTTGTCGTCTCCACCTCTAGACAAGAAGGGTTGCCAGTTAATCTCATGGAGGGAATGGCAACTGGTTTACCATTAATAGTAACAAACTCTAGAGGAAATAGAGATCTAGTTATGAACAACAATAATGGCTATGTCGTTGAACTGGATGAAATAGATGAATTTGCTGATAAAATAATAAAGCTTTATTATTCTCCTGAAATAAGGAAAAAATTTGGGGACAAGAATCTCAAAATAATTAAACAATATTCACTTGATGCTGTGTTAAAAGAATTAAGGGAAATATATGCACTGCATGGTGTGAAGGATAACGGTAAAAATAACGACTTGAAAACAATGGTATGAAATTCTCTAATATGGAGGTTTGATTATGGATTCACCACAGCGGATTGCCTATATTTTGCAAGTTCATAAAAATGCTGATCAAATCAATACATTTATTAAGCAGTTGATTAAAGGGAATCAAGCTGACGTCTATGTACATATAGATAAAAAAAGTTATGACGAATTAAAAGACAAAATAATTAAAAACAAAAATGTTTATATTCTAGATACATCCATTGACTGTATTTGGGGAGACTTTAGCCAAGTGGAAACCACCCTTATACTATTAAAGAAAGTAATTAAAAGCGGGGTAAAATATGACTTTGTTTGTTTAAGAAGCGGGCAGGATCTAGTTGTGAAAGAGGGGTTCCATGATTTTTTAGCCGAAAACAAAGATTCTATATTTCTCGCTCTAAAAGATGTGACAAAATTTAATTTAGGTCTGATGCATATGAATTGGCCGAAAGTTACAAGAAAACGTTATGGAATTTTACATCCTATTAGAATCTACCGAAGACTTATTCAAAGTTTATACCGAAGTGGAATTAATTTGTATCCAAATAAAAATACTTTTCCTAAAAAATTTCAGTTTTATGTGGGATCCCAATGGTTTACAATTCCTATGGAAGTAGCTTTATATATAATAGATTTCATCGATGATAATGAATGGTACTATCACTATTTTCAAGATACTATGTGCCCTGATGAATGGTTCTTCCAAACCTTAATCATGAACTCTCCATACAAATCAAATGTTATTACAAATAACAATCTTCTTTTCTTAATCTGGGGTAAAAAATTTGGTGAAACGAATTCACCAATATATTTAACGATGAATAATGTTGAACAAATTGAGAACTCAAATCAATTTTTCGGAAGAAAATTTGATGAAAGCATTGATAAAGAAGTTGTAAGTTATTTTTCTGAGAAAACAGTTGCAACAGTATCCAGCAAAGAAACTCAATTAAAAGGATTGACCATTTAAAGACAACCAACAACAAAAGTGGGTTGTCTTTCACATTTTTTTACATGATGGGGGAAATCAATGAAAACCATGATTACGAATTCTACCGAACTAAGTACTTATTCACAAAATTATAAAACACTCTCTAATTTAGAACAAGAACACGGTTCTTCCTTTTACTTATTAGACATTGATAGACTACAAATGAATTATAAAAAAATGGAAACGGCTTTTAAAAGCAGATATGAAAAATTTATTATTGGATATTCATACAAAACTAATTATATACCCTATTTATGTAAGGAACTTGATAAATTAGGGGCTTATGCAGAAGTAGTTTCTAAACTGGAATACGATTTAGCATTAAAAATTGGAGTAGTTCCAACAAAAATAATATTTAATGGTCCTCTAAAAACAAAATATGATATTGAAACAGCTTTAAATATGGGCAGCATATTAAATATCGATTCTACGTATGAAATGAAATACGTTAAGGAACATTGCTTACAAAATCCCGACACTTCGTTCAAGGTAGGCTTCAGAGTTAATTTTGATATTTCCACTAATGGTGTCAGTCCACTTGTGGAAGGTTTTGAAAAAAGCAGGTTTGGAATGTGTGTAGAAAATGGCAGTTTTCAATTAGTATGGAAACAATTAAAAGAACTTCCTAATCTCAAAATAACTGGATTACACGGTCACTTTTCCACCGCTAACAGAAGTGTGAGTACATTTGAGAAAATTACACAAAGTTTATGTGACATCGTAAAAGAGTATAAGCTAACAGACCTGGAGTATATAGACATTGGCGGTGGCATATTTGGAGAAGTTCCTCGATCATTGATTAGTAATACACCAACATTTGATGATTACGGAGAAGCCGTATGTAAAATTATGAACAAGGAGTTCGGGGATAAAAAAGAAAAACCTTACTTAATCCTAGAACCGGGTATTTCAATGGTGGCCAATACATTCCAGTTCGTGGCAAAAGTTGTGGAAACCAAGAATATAAGGAATGAGACCTTCGTATTGGTGGACGGAAGTGTCCATAATATTAAACCTACAATGCACAAAAAAAATTTACCTATGAGAGTCATTCGTTCTTCCGTCGATGATGGATCCAATAGATCCGATACCTATCATATTGTTGGCTATACATGTCTCGAAAAGGATTATTTAGCATGTGATGTAAAAAGTCAAATGCCATTGATTGGTGATTTTATTATTTTTGAGAATGTTGGGGCATATACCCTTGTGTTTAATCCTCCATTCATCAAAGAAAGGCCCGCTGTGGTTGCATTTTATGACGGAAAGACAACAATTGCTAGAAAAAAAGAAAGTTTTAAAGAATTCTTTAACGACAAACTCTACCAGTTCTGATGATAGAAACAAAACTTTCGTTCAACTCAAACCATAGAGATGTCTATAGTGGTTTCAACTAATACTGTGTTTTTCAGGATAACTTAAACAAAAAGGGGGTTTAACATGAATATCTTATTGTGCAGTGTAGGACGTCGTGTACAATTAGTGAATTATTTTAGAGAAGAGTTAAATAAAATTGGAGGGAAAGTGGTTGCGGTTGACTGTGATCTGACAGCACCAGCCTTATACCATGCTGATAGTTATGAGCTTGTTCCACGCATAACTCACGCAGACTATATGGATTCGCTAATAACTATTTGTAAAAAACACGAAATAAAAGGAATTCTCTCCCTAATAGATCCTGAATTGTCTTTATTGTCAACTTATAAAGATTGCTTTCAGATGGAAGGAATCTCTCTTATATTACCTGACAAATGGATTGTGGACCTTTGTTATGATAAATACTTGACATCTTTATTTTTACAAGAGAAAGGGCTTCCCAATATTCCAACATATGATAACTTCCATTCTGTTAAAGAGGCAGTCACAAAAAGTAAAATACAATGCCCATTTATTGTAAAACCGAAATATGGAAGTGCGAGTATAGGGGTCCACAAAATATCATCCTTAAAAGAACTTTCGGAGTTTATGAAAAATCATGATGATTATATTATTCAGCCATTCCAATCAGGGGATGAATTTTGTGTAGAGTGCTACGTAGACATCTATACTCACGAAATAACCAGTTTTTTCAGTAAAAGAAAATTAAACATGCGCTCTGGAGAGACAGATAAATCCATTGAAATCCATGACAGTGTGTTATTTCAATTAACAAAGGAGTTAGTCACTATCTTAAAACCTGTGGGACCGATTGACATCGATTGGTTTAAAACAGAGAAGGGGTATGTGATCTCTGAAATCAATCCCCGTTTTGGTGGGGGATATCCGTACGCCCATGAAATGGGGAATAATTTTATCACCCAGATTATCTCTAATTTACAGGGGGTTAGTTCAGTTCCCACAGAGGAATATTCCGGGCCATATGCGGAAGGAAAAACAATGGTCAGGTACGATACATTTGTAGTTCTGTCATCGTCAAATAAAACCACCATCGTTAAGTGATTATATTTGACGTATTTCTAAAAAGGGGTAATGGGGATGAAGAATAGCATAGTTCAGCAGAAGAATCGTCCAATTATATCGGAACTTGTTATATTACGATTTGTAGCTTGTCTTGCCGTTGTCATGATCCATGCAATTGAAACAAGTTTAGAGAATTACACTGGAGAATTATCTACCATCGAAACTCTCTTTTATCACACCATTAGAATGGCCATGATGTTTGGTACTCCAACGTTTGTTTTCTTATCCGAATTACTTTTAGCTAAGTCGTATCAGGGGGATCTCCCTGCAAACTTCTTGTCCACCCGTGCAAAGTATTTATTGCTTCCATACCTTTCCATGGCAGTTGTGTATGGAGTAATCTTTCATGCAAACGAAAGTTTAAATGCTGTTTTTATTGCAGTTCTAAAAAATATATTCTTGGCAGATTTTACTGTTTATTTTGTCTTAATTATATTCCAGTTTTATCTACTGCATTTTTTCCTCCATAGCTATCTAAAAACATGGAATCGAAACATTGTTTTGATTACAAGTTTAATAATAAATCTCTTATATCTTGCCTTTTTTAACTTTGTGCCCCCAATATCCTTTATTCCCAATGTAGACTTTTTATGGTACCACTTAAGCTGGCTGCCGTTCCCTGGATGGCTTTTTTATTTCACCTTGGGATACTATTGCGGCAGACATTATCATGAGTTTAAGATGATTTTATCTAAATTTCAGAAATTAGTCTTCTTCATTCCAATACCTGTGTTTTTGCTCGTTTTGATCCTAAGTTATACTCAAATCATAGGGGTTGTATCCTCTAAGCGAATAGATATAATCTTTTACACAACTACTATGATATTTTTACTTATTTATCTGTCATCTAGTGTCAAACACTTGCATCCCATCATCGTTAAAATCAGTAACTACTCGTTTGGAATATATTTACTTCACAAAATCTTCATGTATTATTTAAAACCTATGCCAATTTTAAATAGCTACGGGTTTACATTGTATGTTTTTATTACTAGTATCATATTATCGATGATAGTTATATATTTTGTTAACAAGTTGAGTTTTGGTAAATATATCGTAGGAAGAATAAATACCATTTCCATATCTAATGTTAACGGGGAGAAAACAAGGAAAAAATCTGAGATATCCTAATTATTTTGAAATGAATCTAAAATGGAAATTCACGGGGTGGTAGAAGGATGAATCTATTAGTAACTGGAGGGGCTGGCTTTATCGGGAGTAATTTTATCACATATGTAATGAAAAAATACCCCACATACTCGATTACGAACCTTGATAAATTAACTTATGCCGGGAATATAGAGAACATAAAGGATTGTGAGAAACTTAAAAACTATCACTTTGTCAAAGGGGACATTTGTAATTCCAGTTTAGTAGGAAACGTCATCCGAGAACGAAAAATTAATGCTATCATCAATTTTGCTGCAGAATCCCATGTGGACAGAAGCATCACTTCACCAAGTATTTTTGTTAAAACTAATGTCCTTGGGACCCAAACCTTACTAGAGGCAGCAAAGGAATATACTATTCAAAAATATATTCAGATTTCCACAGATGAAGTATACGGCACACTTGGGAAAACTGGACTTTTTACAGAAGAAACCACACTAAATCCGAACAGCCCATACTCTGCCAGTAAGGCTTCTGGAGACATGATGGTTAGGGCTTATCATCAAACATATGGATTGAATGTAAATATTACTCGATGCTCCAATAACTACGGCCCTTTTCAACATCCAGAAAAATTGATTCCATTAATGATTACAAATGCAATAGAAGATAAACAATTGCCTATTTACGGTGATGGACTACATATACGGGATTGGCTGCATGTACATGATCATTGTACTGCTCTAGATCGTGTTTTACATCTCGGGGAACCAGGGGAGATATATAATATTGGCGGAAATAATGAAAAAGAAAATATATCTATCGTCTCTCAAATACTCCGCATTCTTAACAAACCTTTAGAGCTAATTCATTATGTGGAAGATCGAAAAGGTCATGATCGGCGTTATGCGATTGATTCATCCAAGATTCATAAAAAATTGGGATGGGAGCCTTCTATTCATTTTTACGAAGGATTGACCGAAACAATCTTATGGTATAAAAATAATAAGTCTTGGTGGAAAAACGTACGAGATATGTGAATATACTGTTATCAGATAACGTAATTCTCCTATACTGAGTCTGGAGGGAGACAGATGAAAGTTACAAAAACATTCTTTAATGGAGAAGTTAAACTGATAACTCCTAAAGCTCATTATGATGATCGTGGATTTTTTATGGAAACATACCAATACGAGAAACTAACTAAATATAAGTTAAATACTGTTTTTTCTCAGGATAATCATTCTATGTCTTATCATACAGGCACAATCAGAGGTTTACACTATCAGCTTCCCCCGATGGCACAGACGAAACTCGTCCGTGTTATTAGGGGGGCTATTTTTGATGTCGTTGTAGATATAAGAAAAAGTTCTTCTACCTTTGGGGAATGGATTGGAGTGGAGCTATCGTCAGATAACAAAAAACAACTCTATATCCCAAAAGGTTTCGCCCATGGTTTTTGCACGAAAATGGATAATACAGAAGTTATCTACAAAGTGGATGCCAATTACTCTCGAACTTTAGAAAGGGGCATCCTTTGGAATGATAGCAATATTGGGATTTCTTGGCCTAAAGATAATACTATATTATCAGATAAAGATAAGAATCATCCTCTGTTAAAGGATGCTGACGTGTTTGTCTAGAATTATATTAATCTATGAGAAAAATACATACCCGAGAGGACGAAATGAAAGATGCAAATGGGAAAACACTTTTATCAAGTTGTTGCTGCTAAATTAATAGATGCAAAGGAAATCGCTGATTTGATCATCGCCTGTGATATAGAACAATTTGGAGTTCCAGATTTTTCTCTTGATGATTTATTGGAGATTTGGAATGATATCCCAATGGAGACAAATACTTGGGTTATTAGAAATGAGGAAGATAAAATTACAGGTTATGGTTTTCTCGAAGAAGTTTCGGAAGGACGATTAGATTCTTATGGATATGTTCATCCAAGTGACAAAGGCAAAGGCATAGGTACCATTTTGTTAAATATGATGGAAAAAAGGATAGCAACCTATGCGACAACTTACGAAAAAAAAGGGAAAAGCTTTGTATGGAATAATATTATCCCAGCTCTTAATGCAGATGCCCGACACTTACTTGAGTCAAGGGAATTTGTATTTCAACGTCTCCATAGCAAGATGGAAGTGGTATTAACAAAGGAACCTGATCCCCCTTGCAAAACTGGACAAAGTATCATCTGTCCTTATGAGGAGCAACGTGATGGAGTATCCGTTTGGAGAGCTTACTTGGAGACTTTTCAAGACACAAGAGAATTCCGTCCCATCTCTTACGATGAGTGGATGGAAGAAAAAAATGGCTCGGATTATGATAAACAATTTTGGTATGTGGCATATTCCGGAAAGGATCTTGTTGGATATGTTATTAGTAAGATCATACCGGATGGATTATTTATAGATTTACTTGGGGTTAAAAAGGCCGCACGTAATAAAGGGCTTGGTCTAGCACTGCTCCAAACGCTATTCCTTAAGTCATATGAGATGAATATAAAAAGAATTTCCTTAATGGTAGATGCGAATAGTATAACGGGAGCGAATAGACTTTACGAAAAAGCAGGAATGCAAAGTCAATTCCAGTTAGCAGTATATTGTAAAAAGAGGGAGTGAAGTCTGGTAGGCCGGGATACAAGTGAGTGTTTATGTATGATGGTATACAAGATACAACCACAATGAAATATATTACTAGTTTTTTCAAAGTATCAACTATCCATTACTTATACTACCTTCCAATATGTTTACTAATTCCACTTAACGGTTAAAGAAATACTAGATGGTTAGAAAAACAATAACATGAATAACTATACTAAACCATCACTCTTAAAACTCTCGAATATGGAGGTATATTTAATGTTAGTGTTTGGACAACGATTGGAAACATTTCATGTACAAGCTACAGATGGTGAGTTAGGAAAAGTAAAGGATATTTATTTTGATGAAGAGAATTGGGTTATTCGATATTTAGTTATTGATACACTGAAATGGTTACCAGGAAGAAAGGTATTACTATCTCCAATAGCATTCGATCACATTGATTTTGAAAATGAAAAGGTTAATATTTTGGAAACAAAAGAAAAAATAAAAGAAAGCCCTCCGATTGATGAACACAAACCAGTTTCAAGACAATATGAAGCACGATTAAGTGTCTATTACAGTTGGCCTCTTTATTGGGGCTATTATGAACCGGAAAGATACTGGGGCAATTACAACACACCACATCAATTAAAAGAACAGGAAACAATGCCTGAAGTATTTGATCCGGAAGAAGTAGAACAAACGAATAAACTTAGAAGTGCAAAGGAGTTAAAAGGTGAGTTTACTGGATACAAAATAAATACAATTGATGGGGAGATTGGAAATGTTGCTGATTTTCTAATAGATGACGAGAACTGGAAGATCCGCTATTTCGTTGTTGGAACGGGAAATTGGCTTCCAGGAAAGTATGTTGTTCTCTCCGTCGATTGGATTCAAGATATTAGTTGGAAAGATAGTAGTGTTACTGTCGACCTTACGAAAGACCAGATTGAAAATGGACCATTCTTTGAATTAGGCGACCCATTTACAAAAAAAGAAGAAAAGATTCTATACGAAAGTTATGGGAAAAATCTACACCTTTAATATAAGTAAATTATGATAAAATACCTGTCACTCGTGTTGGTGATGGGTATTTTTTTGACCTCAGATAGCCTATTCCACAAAATATCCTTATCAAATAGAAGAAGAAATCGTTAATCTTTTTGTAAAATATCAATTAGTAATAATCCATAAAATTTACTCTCTATGCATAAATGCTTCATCGTTCTTTATAGGGAATAAATAAATTATTTCCTTGGCAAGCGCAATATAAGACAAACATCGAGGATAAGATCTATATGTAGAACAAGAACCATGTCGAATTAATGTATATTATAGTATATTTATTGATTTCTTTTTACTTATTTTCCCATATAGTGAACAGGATAACTATAGTAATGTAGTTTTGTATAAATGATCTAGAGAGGCATGTATGAATGGGTCACTATTTTATTTAAACTATCCTTGTTATACGATGTACATCGTGTTACGATAGCATTGTTAGTATCCTATAGAGGATGGAGGGATGAATGATGGATAAGGAAATTATGAAAGGGAGCATTGATATTCTTTTACTTTCCCTTGTATCTAAGAATGATATGTACGGCTATGAAATAACGAAAGCGTTAAAGGAACAGAGTCAAGGAACTTATGAGATGAGTGAAGGGACCCTTTACCCTGCATTAAAGCGATTAGAAAAAAAAGAGTGGTTAAATTCTTACTGGTACGAAACTGAAAAGGGGAGACGGAAGTATTATAGGATTACGGATAAAGGGCGTATAGAATTAGAACGTAAATTAGACAATTGGAATAAGGTAGGCAATCTCATATCAAAATGTCGGGAGGGACTTGTGTGAATCTCTTTCAACAATACATTGAAAACTGCTTAAATGAAGTGGAATGCCCAAAGGAAGAACGGGAAGATATTAGAGAGGAATTAAAAACCCACTTAATGGAATCTAAACAAACCTATTTGGAGGAAGGTTATACAGAAAAAGAGGCAGAACAACGAACATTGGTGGATTTTGGGGTAGATATAAAAATTGGAAAACAACTTCAGCAGTCCATGTATCCATTTCGAATACTAATGTTCTATTGTCTAGGAATAGGGAGTCTTTTATTTACTACGGTAACCTTTTTATTAACAACGTCCATACTAGGTTCTGCTCCATTTATCTGGCTTTTGTTTTCACTAGTCATTGGTTCTTGTCTCACATTATATGCCATGAATCCATCCTTTATAGGAGACCGAAAAATAATTGTGAATGGAACTCTCGGTTCCCTATTAATAAGTTTAATATTCGGTATGCTTCAGTTAAGTACAATGGGGGGTGCAATTGGGACGACATTGTACTTACTAGCGCTTCCATTATTTGTATTAGCTATCATTATGATCTATTATACTACTCTTATAAACACATCCCCAAATATAAATAAGGTGAATTGGAAAAAAGGGATTCACCTTATTAATATATCCATTGGTTTTATTATATTAACTTATGCCGGCTTCTTAATCTGGGGGACTCTTGCTTTCGGATTCTATTATAGAATTGTTCTGATTGCAATTGTTGGAATATTTGGTTGGGCCGTTTCCTATTGGATTCAATTTAAAACAATTGATAAGTACCCTCTAGTAACAGTATGTTGTGCTCTATTTACAGTCATTGCTGGAACTTTTCCAATATATAGTCTTTTTATGCCAATTCATTAGGAGGTAATTGATGAAAAAGAAAAGAACTATAGTATTCGTTTCCATTGTAAGTTTGGTTGGCTTTCTTCTAATAGTATTTGGAGCCTGGCATGAAATGCAACCTCATGGAAAAACAGGATTAGGAGATACGGTAAGCATTTCTCCGGATGATAAAAAAATAGTTTTCCATTACTATGAATATGGGATTTCTTCCATTTATACTGCTAATATGGATGGTACCAATGTACAAAAGCTCTCTCATACAAGTGGAGATTCCCATATTCAACCTGTATTTTCAAATGACGGGACTAAAATTATTTTCATATCTCTTCATGAAGAGGAGATGAATAGCTCTATTATGATGATGAATGCAGATGGAACGAACGTTAAAACGTTAACATCTGGGGAAGAGTTAATTACGGAAGCGATCTTTTCTCCTGACGATACATCGATATTTTTCTTGCAGGCAGGGGTGTATCAAAACTATTCTCCAATCGCAAGAAAAGCTCCACATGATTTTGATATTTATTCCATAGATATTGATGGGAATAACAAACAGCAGTTAACGTTCCGAGAAGAATACCATATGGGTTCACTAGGAATATTAAATGATGGGAAACATCTAATCTTTGAAACATATGACAATAACCAAACTGCTTTTTTCATGTCATTAGAAGATCCAATGAATGTCCATGCTTTTAATCCGATCCTTGAATCTAGTGCACCAATAGCTGATGTGTATTACGTTACACCATCACCGGACGGAAAAAAACTGGCATTCTCGACCGTTGCAAATACCTCTGATACTGGTACCTTTCTTTATGAAACTTTTGTTATGGACACAGAAACAGAAATTGCCAAGCAAGTTACCCGTTTTGGGCAGCATAGCAGTTCTCCAATGTTTTTCAACGACGCGAATAGGCTATTAGTGGTTAGGGATATTGGTTGGCCGAAATCTACACAAAATGAATACTGGGTAATTCAGTTAGATACTTTAGATGCAGAAAAAATTGAGATGGAAATCAAATAGAAGGCTTTAAATACCAGCATTATTCTAAAATTAAACAACTGTTTAACACGGTGACAGGCACCACCCGAAATTGGTCGAATTTTAGCGAAAAGTTTTTACTATAGCCACAATAAAAACGTGGAAAAATGTTGAAAAAGTCAAAGGTGACTCTTATAATCTAAATAAGGAGTCAACTTTGACTTTTTTAGACGTAGGACATATGGGAGTGAATATTTTTGGCACCTAGAGTATCAGAAGACCATAAAGATCAGAGGCAGCAGCAAATACTTGATGCAGCAGAGAATGTGTTTATTCAAAGGGGTTTTAATGCCACAAGCATGCAAAATATTATCGATGAATCAGGAATCAGCCGTGGCGGAATCTACACTTATTACAAGAATACAGAGGACATATTCTTAGCCATAATGAAACGGAGGGATGACAGCAGTTTTGAAGAAAAAATTCCGGTATCACAAGAACATCGTTCCACATGGAAAGAGGTAAATGACATGATCGATGATTTCCGGGATTTTATTGAGGGAATGCCAGAAAGTTTAGCACCGGCGTTATTTGAATATTACTTCACTACTGGCTGGCATAGTCATAAACACTTACCGATATTAGAATCACGTTATGGAAAAGCGATACAAATGATGGTCCATTTATTTGAGGAGGGTGTTGAATCCGGTGAATTTCAGCCACAACTTCCTTTAGACAGCATTGCATGGACACTAATTTCATTCTTTGATGGACTTGGATTTGCAATGATGCAAATTCAAAGGGAGTTGTTCCAAATGGATGAACAAATTGAGAGTATCCGTTTCTATTTAAAATCAGCACTTAATCCTGTAGAAATAAAGAATAGTCATTATACCTCATAAGAGAAAGAGGATGTAAAAGTTGAGAATGAGGAACATTTTTTTCATAACAGCAGGGTTCATTCTATTGACAGGCTATTTTCAGGGAATGAACCTGTTTTTTGATGGGTTAATGTGGGTGATATTCGCTCTCCTTTTTTTCCCACTTGCCCACTATATTTGTCGTTTTAGCGGTCTAAAAGGTCTTTCAAGCCTTGGATATTATAAAAAGGGGGCGGCTAAGAATCTTATAGTAGGTTTTATCATTGGGTTCCTTTGTTGGGGGATCATGTACTTAATTTTTTATTTAATGGGCAGATATGAAGGACTGAATGCAAGGGACTTTGGCACAATATTTTTGTTACTTATCCAAGCATCGGTAGGAATGTTTCTTGGATCAACCATAAATGATGCCATTGTAAGGGGTTATTTCTTCAGCCATCTTCAAGGTAAAGTATCTGTTTTCGTTTTCCTTTCCTTCACATCAATTATTTATGCACTTGATGATTTCTGGTATGAAGGATTCAGTATTAACAATACTATTTTTTCGTTCTTGTTAGGTTTATCCCTTGCTTATGCTTTTTGGAAAACGGGATCGATTTGGTATACAACTGGATTACACTGGGGTTTAAACATGATGTATAGTATCGTATACGGTTTACCAGGTACTGGCCAACATGGAGGAGTTTTTTCAATTAAATCCGTGAATGATGAAGACATATATTTCTATATAACAATTGGGATTACTGTTTTTTTACTTCTGATAGTTATTTTATATTTTCGATTTACAAACACGAATAAAGAAAGTGGAGCAGGATAATATCAATGTTTATCCTTTTATGGACTTTGGGTGACGGGAAAAACGTCTATAGAAACTACATGGTTATAATTACAATCTCCATTTTTTTACATAAATAGCAACATATCAATTTAAATCAGCAATATCTTAACTTCCTTTTTATGCTAATACACTTATTTACATGGTAGTTCCCTATTTTTTGGAAAGCTAATTTTGTACAGAAAGAATTTTGAACATATCAATTTTGACCACTAATCAAGAACCACATTATTCCGGATGCAGAGTATGTAGGAGTTGGCACTTCCTACTCACTACCTTGGTTGTACAAACAGTCAATATTTCCCTTTAGCTAATGAGGGGGATAGTAAGAATAGGTGTTGGTGTTCTCTAAGTGAAATTTAAGAGAGGAAGGCAGGGAAGATCGTGAAAGAGGAATTTGATCGTTTGTATGAGACTTATCACCAATCACTTTTCCAATATTTATTCTATATGATCCGGAATCGCGAAATAGCAGAGGAACTAGTGCAAGAAGTGTATATAAAGGTGCTTACCTCATTTCAGAATTTTGAAGGGAATTGTACGGAAAGGACATGGCTTTATTCGGTTGCAAAAAATGTAGGAATTGACTGGATTCGAAGTCAAAGCAGGAAAAAAAGAAAATTTGAAGGAATTCAATTTGAATGGAGTGAGCGGGCTTTTGAATTAAGTGATAATGCTCCACTACCAGAAGAGATTTTAATTCATAAAGATGAAGCAGAGTTAATTTATCAAATGATTGGAAAATGTTCTAAAGATCAACAGCAAGTTATTGTGTTACGATACCTCCAATCATTGAGCATATCCGAGACAGCAATGGTGTTAGGCTGGACAGAAGGAAAAGTGAAATCTACCCAGCATCGTGCCATTAAGGCTTTAAAACATTACATGAATGGCAGTAGAATAAAAGACTTAAAAGCGGTTTGATAACCATTTATAATATTATCCAAAAGTTGCTGTCCTTAGAGGATAGCAACTTTGTTGTTTAAGACATGTGACTAATGACAGAAGTATCATTTTTACATCATATCGTTAGACCCGCCTAACCATCTAATTAAAAGTAGCATACAACTATATTAGTAGTCTTATGTGAAAGGAAAAGGGGATAACTCCTGCCCATTTCCAACATGTTAAACACTTATGGTTAGGAAGGAGGTTTGAAAGAGAGATGAGTAATGATAATCTCTTCAATAATATTGAAAAGAAGTCTGGAGTAGATATGAAGGAAATCTTTAAATTGGCGGATTCCATTAAGACTGCTAATTTACAAGATGAACAAACTGTCCGTGGTATTATCCAAAAAGTAGGTGCAATAGCAAATAGACCTGTATCTAAAGAAAAAGAGGATGAATTAGTAAATACTATTATTAATAACCCTCAATCCATTAATTTTGATAACATTACAAAAATGATGAATAAAAAGAAGAAGTAGTAAAGTACTCCCATTCCAAGCTTTATAAAATTGCAAGATGTCGGATACAACGCCTTTCATTTAAGGCGTTGTTTTTTATTGTAAATTTGTATATCTTATCAGAGCGGGCAAGTTGTCTAGCTCCAGAGAAGAGCGTTTACTTCGGTAAGCAGCACGGGAACGATGCTGCCTTTGATATTGTTTTGGTTTCACAAATGACACATTTCCTTATACAATCAAAAGGACTATTATTTTTGAAATGGAGGTAAATAAGAATGAACCCAATTTACTTATTTTTGCTAGCATCCATCATCGCAGTAATTGGACTTGTAATACTGTTTAAACGGTTAGGCCTTTCAATGGAGGATAAATTGGAGAAAGGGGAAGATGTAACTCAGGAATCTTTCCAAAGGGAAACAAACCGATTCTTTATGATGGCACCCCTCGTGGAAATGATTCCAATCTTATTGGTAGTTCTTGCTTTTATGCAAATGGAAGGATGGGCAGGTGAACTTACCCAAGATGATATCGTCTTTCCAATTGTCATTGTAGTAATCATCTGGTTCTTTGGGGGATTAAACGTCTTTCTCACTCGAAAACGAATTTTGATGGCAACGGATGTGAAATCAAATTCTAAAAACTACATCAACACATTATCTTTCATTTCGTTTGCATTAATTGGTTCCTTACCAGTTATTTCAATCGTTGGATTGATTTTATTTACAGCATAAAGAAATGAATGTGTTTCTGTATTGAAAAGTATTTTATTTTTGGTTTGGTGATTATATCCGATTAACTTCCTTTCATTAACTGTCATATAGTATAGAAGTGTTAAAACGGGAGGTTATTGATTTGCATTATCACCACACCTTTTATTTAGACCGACCAGTGAGGGAACAGAATTCTCCCTTTCCACCTGTGAAGACAGAACTTTTTGAAGAGTCGCTTTATGCTTATGAAGAACTGATGGAACAAGGAAAAATAATTTTAAATAGCCTTCAGTCGTCAAAGGAATTGATTCGTGAGTTAATGAATGCAGCACAGGAAAGCAACGACGAAGAAGTGGACCGGATTATCCAATCCACAGGGGTATCTTCAATTGTTAATACTTCCTATACTCCAAATGGGGTAACCTTTACACTGTATGCTGATTCAGAGAGTGTTTCCAGATGTTGCACCTTAACGATGTACCTACGCTGGGGATAATGAAGAAGCGATTCGTACTTACGGATTGCTTCTTCATTCTTTAACGTACTTCCGAAAAATAGCGCACACTTCAAGCAACCAGTAATCGCGGTAAGTGGTGGGAACAGTTCACGAACCCGTTAGTGAAATAATAACTGCACCTGCAAAAACAAGAATGGAAACCAGAATTATTAGTTTTGATATTAATTCTTCCTTTTTCATAAATAAGCTAACTAAAATCACCGTTAAAACTGGATCGACAGCAAGAATTGCTACTGCATAACTCACCGGAATATACGATACAGATAAGTAGAATAATAAAAGGGCTAAACTCGTTAACACACCTGCCCACAGATAATAAGGATTACCACTACTGGATTTAAAATGTTCAACCAATTTCCCTCTACACCCCTCGATAATGGTGAGCAATAGAAAAGCTCCAAGTGAACCTACAAAAACCCCTACATATGGATTTGGTAAATAAGCGATTCCTTCTTTTGATAATCCCTGCCCTAGGCCATAACCAATAGCAGAGAGGAGGGCAATATAGTATCCTCCCCGATGTACCGGTTGATGGACCCCTTCTTTGAAAAATTGTATTCCTAAAAGGAGGAGACCGAAAAATAGTAATAAAATTCCGATGAAAGGCCATTTTGTAATCTGTTCATCGATTACAAAAACAGCAAAAAGAAAGGTAATGACAGGTGCTGAATTTTTTATAGCAACAGCCTTAGAAGAACCTATTTGTCTGATACCTTTATAGAGCAAGCCTCTACCCATGACATTTATTAAAACCCCTGACACAAGAAAAATAAATAGTCCTTTTGAATCTAGCAATAAAGGAAAATTAAAAACATATAGGGATAAAAGTAGGATAACACCTAAAATTATCACATTTACGAATGTGATGAACCAAACCCCATTATGCTTGGAATGTGACATCCCTTTTTTAAGAATGATATTCGTTATGGAAAAACAAAGGGCAGACAACAATGCCAGCAAGTATCCCATGTTATTCCCCCAAAGTCTCACATTTCGTATATACGGTAGCCTATTCTCTTTATTCTGTTTGTTGCAAGTACCAAAATCGAAGTAGTGTTCGTTTAAGTCAAAGTTACTTACCTATTTTTTATTACCAATTAAATGAATAAGCTTTCAACATAAAAGCTTTAAGATTCTTTTTTTGTAGAAAAACCAGGTCGAATATCCTAAATCCATTAGTAATACCGCAAAAAAAGATGTAGTTTTTTGAAAGATTAATAGATTTATAACTAATATCTCACTTGTTTTTGTCGATATAATGAGACAAAAGTTGAGAAGGAAAATGGTATACATTGTACTAATATTATATAGTGTTAAAATTTTCTGATAATTAACAAGGAGGTGAACTTAAAATTATTGCAGTATCTGGTAACTGCCAGAAATAAAGAGAAAGGGTGTTGTCTAAAATGCACAAACTTATTACTAAACCATTTATTTGGTTCTTAGCCTTAGCACTAGTACTTTCTACTTTTAGTATGGGTGCCTTCGCCAATTCAGGGGGAAAAGCAGAAGAGCTACCTATTGCAGAATTATTTGGAGATATTGAATTATCTTCTTCGAAACCAACAACGGTTATTGTTGAATTGACAGAAGAGTCGATCGTCGAAGCCAAACATAAAGGGAAAAATCAAACAAAGACAAACCTGCAGTCAAAAAGGGGACAAGTTATATCACAATTAGAAGCTGTTGTAAATGATGTGGAAATAAATCAGGAGTATGATTACTTATTTTCCGGATTCTCTGCTGAATTAGCAGGAAATGAAATCTTGAAGTTATTAAGTATTCCTGGAGTAAAGGCAGTTTATCCAAACGTGGAATATACAGTAGATGCAATCAGTGTTGATTGGGACGCTGTCAATCCCGAAATGATGGAAAGTGCTCCATTCATCGGAGCAGATGATGCTTGGGATGCCGGTTTTACAGGAGAAGGGGTAACTGTAGCCATCATTGATACTGGTGTGGACTACACTCACCCAGACTTAGAACATGCCTTTGGAGAGTATAAAGGCTGGGATTTTGTTGATAAAGATAATGATCCACAGGAAACACCAGCTGATGATCCACGTGGAGATTCAACAAATCATGGGACACACGTGGCAGGTACAGTAGCTGCGAATGGTGGAATTAAAGGTGTTGCTCCAGATGCAACCCTATTGGCATATCGAGTTTTAGGTCCTGGGGGAAGTGGTTCAACCGAAAATGTTGTTGCCGGTATTGAGAGGGCTGTTCAGGATGGGGCAGATATCATGAACCTATCCTTAGGTAATACTTTAAATAACCCGGATTGGGCCACTAGTATCGCATTAGACTGGGCAATGGCTGAGGGTGTAGTAGCTGTTACGTCCAATGGTAACAGTGGTCCGGATAATTGGACTGTTGGTTCTCCAGGAACAAGCCGTGACGCTATTTCTGTAGGGGCAACTCGTTTACCGTATAATGTGTATACAAGTGACATCTTTACTTCTGAAGGAATGGACTATCCATCCGCAAAAGTAATGGGACATCCTGGAGACGATGAATTACTTGCCCTCAATGCAGGGGAATACGAATTTGTTGATGTGGGATTAGGATTTCCAGCTGATTTTGAAGGAAAAGATCTTGAAGGTAAAATCGCACTTATTAGCCGTGGGGAATTTGCTTTTGTAGATAAAGCAGAAAATGCGAAGAATGCCGGTGCAGTGGGGGCAATTATTTACAATAATGTCGCCGGAGAACACCCTGATGTACCTGGAATGGCCGTTCCGACTATCAAAACAACATTAGCAGACGGTGAAAAACTTTTATCCGAACTGGAAAATGGAAATAACACCATTTCATTTAACATTGAATTTGCTTATCCTGTAGGAGAAACGATCGCTGACTTCTCCTCCCGTGGGCCGGTTGCGTTAACTTGGATGATAAAACCAGATGTATCTGCACCTGGTGTAAATATCGTAAGTACCATCCCTACACATGATCCAGAAGACCCTTATGGATATTCCGCTTTCCAAGGGACTAGTATGTCAGCACCACATGTTGCCGGGGCTGCTGCATTATTGTTGGATGCACATCCGGACTGGGGTGTGGATGATGTAAAATCTGCCTTGATGAACACAGCGGAAGATTTAATTGATCCCGTTACAGGTAATTCTTATCCCCATAATACCCAAGGGGCTGGAAGTATCCGCATTCCTAATGCGCTTGAAACGGATACATTAGTAACTCCAGGAAGTCATTCTTTTGGAAAATTTGTAAAAGAGAGCGGCAGACAAGTAGAGAGACAAAGCTTTACCATTAAAAATCTTTCTAATAAACGAGTTCGTTACAGTTTTGATGTGGAGTTTGAAGGTAATCCTGATGGAATTAAAGTAATGACGAGCAATAATCTCAATGTTCCTGCAGGAAAATCGCAAAACGTGAACTTTAACGTTCAAGTGGATACGTCCAAACTTGATCCTGGTTTTTACGAAGGATCCATTACCATCACCGGTGGAAATCAAGTAATCGAAGTTCCAACCATTCTATTTGTGGGTGAACCTGATTATCCTAGAATCACTGGAGCTTTCATGGAAAAAGAAGGTGACGGTGAATATGCAGTCGGTGCGTATTTACCAGGTGGAGCCGAAGTAATTGAATATGATATTTACTTCTTCGATAATGGATCAATCGGAGGCTTCGTGGATACCATTGGAGCGTTTGAAGATGCCCCATCTCCATACCATGAATTCCTATGGGATGGTACAGTACAAGGCGGTATTGATCTTCCAAGCGGTGATTGGGTCCTCGCAGTTTATGCGGAAAAAGCCGGTGTCCAAGAATACAAAGCATATTTAGTAACAAAAGAGTAATTATCATTCAAGAAAACCATAAGGAATCTTTCCTTATGGTTTTCTTTTGAATTTGAATGATCATTCGGAGTTTAGTCTAATTCTGCTAACGCCTGCTCCAAATCTTGGATTAACAACTCAGCACTTTCCAATCCTATGGATAAGCGAATGAGGCCTGGATCAATCCCATGTATCTGTAGTTTATCCATATTCTTTCCATTGTTCTCCGATAAAACTAAGCTTTCATAAGAACCAAAGGAGTATCCAATCTGAAATATCTCTAAACGATTTAGGCACTTTTGAATGTTTTCAAACGAGCCGTTCTTCAGTTCAAAACTGAACGTACCAGTGTATCCAGTTAACTGCTCCTTCCCTAACTGAAAATCTTTACTAGTTGATAAACCTGGATGATTTACTTTCTTGACTGCAGGATGTTTTGATAAAAATTCGGAAACCTTTAATCCACTTTCTTGGTGCTGACCCATTCGGATCGGAAGGGTTCTTAATCCACGGATTAACAGCCATGCCTCATGTGGAGCCAGTGCCCCTCCAAATAGCGTAAATTCATTATCAAATAACTGCCGAATAGTATTCTGATCAGAAATAACTGCCCCCGCTAAAATATCACTGTGACCGCTGAGGTACTTGGCAGCTGAGTGAACGACCACGTCAATTCCCATTAACAATGGTTTTTGAAAGAGGGGTGTGGCCCAGGTATTATCCATAATCGTTTTAATCCCATGTTTTTTTGCAAGGGAGACTACTTCTTGGATGTTAATCAGCTTAAATGTCATTGTCGTTGGACTTTCTAGTAAAATTACTTTCGTATTTATCTGAATGGCAGCCTCTATTTTTTCCATCGAAGGTTCAACAATGGCCGTATGTTCCACCTCCCATTTCCGTTTAAGGTAATCCATGATCTTCAATGATGTTCCATAAACATTCCCCACTGTTAGAATGTGGTCACCACTCCTAATTAATGTCAGGATTGCAGCGGAGATGGCAGCCATACCAGAGGTGAAACATTTACAGCTATCCCCGCGCTCCAAGGCAGCTAATTTACGTTCCGCAATCTCGACCGTAGGATTTGTCCCACGCCAATAGAGATAATTATTTTGTTCATCCTTTTGTGCTTCCAGAAATGTTTCATAGTTTTTGAATACATGTAATGAACTTTCATAGATAGGGGGAACAACTGCCCCATGATAGTCTTCGGGATTTTCTCCGTAATGTGTACAGATGTAACTATCTTTCTCAATTTCAGACTGAAATTTATTCATCTTGAATTCCTTAGTCATACAATTCCTCCATCTATGTATTTTTTATTATTATCTCACAAACACGAATAAGGGACATGCAGAAAGATTATTAGGTTTGCGTCAACCATTTGTGGGCATATTTTTTAGTGAGTTCAGGAATGCCTCTTTTTGTTAAGTTTTTGTTGACAACGCTTTCTTGATTTAATGAGTTGTTCAAATTACCTTTAACAAATTTTTTTAAGCAATAAGTTAAATGTTTATACTCGAATCCGTTACAGACGGACGCTTTCCGCGGGCACGGCCTCAGCCTCCTCGCCGCAAAGACCAGCGTCTGCGGGGT
>NZ_JAHQCS010000095.1 GCF_019042215.1 Evansella tamaricis
TTAGGGACTGTAAAAGTGGAAAAGCACCACTTTTTCAGTTCCCATGCGAGTAGGCGCTGGAGCTGGACAACTTGCCCGAAGGTGCAAAAACTTATGCTTACCTTTTAAGAAAAGCGCAAGCGCCTATGGTCACGAGCGTAGGGCAGTGCCTCTTTCTCTACAAGCATCGCAACGTTGTTTATCCGTCCATCAGGCAAATCGCCACGTCCTGTGGCATACCAATATTAGGACGTACAATTCCTACCGCAAAGCCTGTAGTGGACTTTCACAACCAAGTTATAGCCCATGCTGGGCGAACCAAAAAATCCTCCACAATAATATTTGTGGAGGATTTATATGTGATTTGATATATTAGCTAACTTTATGTTCAATTCTTAATTTATCAGCAACCATCGCAATAAATTCCGAATTTGTAGGTTTTGCTTTAGTTACGCTAACGGTATAACCAAACATTTTAGAGATTGACTCAATATTTCCACGGCTCCAGGCAACTTCAATGGCATGACGGATGGCACGCTCTACACGGCTTGCTGTTGTATTATATTTCTTTGCAATATCCGGGTAAAGAACTTTAGTAATTGACCCAAGGAGTTCAATATCGTTATATACCATCGTAATAGCTTCCCTTAAGTACATATAGCCTTTTATATGGGCAGGGACACCTATTTCATGAATAATACTAGTTATACTGGCATCTAGATTTAACGGCTTATTTTCTTTGCGAATGACTGAAGATGTTGACGATGTTTTTACATAAGAAGATGTTTTTCCACTTACGTCCCTAATTTTGTTCATTAAAGTATCCATATCAAATGGCTTTAGCACATAATAAGAGGCTCCAAGTTCTACAGCTTTTTTTGTTACATCTTCTTGACCAAATGCTGTTAACATAATAATATTAGGCCGTTTAGCCAACTGTCTTTCATTAAATTTTTCTAATACTGCAAGCCCGTCTAAATGAGGCATAATGATATCAAGAATAAGGACATCCGGCTCTTTATCCTCCACAAGCTGTAAACATTCCTGACCGTTAAAGGCCTTTCCCACAACCTCCATATCCGTTTGAGAATTAATATAATCCTCTAATAACATTACTAATTCACGATTATCGTCTGCAACACACACTTTTACGTTTTCCACAAGTTGTTCCTCCCACTCTTTATATTTATCGTCTTTCACATATTCGACAATGTGAATTGAATTCCTTTTAATATTTTTATTTTTTCTAAAAAAACATAGTTTTTCTTTAGTTTTTTTTCATTTACTCCCGTTTTCGACCATGTTCGATTTTAAACAACAACTTAAACTTTCTTTTGTCGAAAAATCTTTATCTGTTTTCATTGTACTATAATTATCAAAAAATGGAAGTTTTTTTACTGAATGGGTAAAAACTTTTCAAATAAAAAAAGACGAGATTAACTCGCCTTTTCTTCTTCGCCATATATATCAATACCTGCTTCTTGTAACATCCATTCAATGTGACATCCATATCCACTTGTTGGGTCATTAACAAAAACATGTGTCACTGCACCGATAATTCGGTCATTCTGTATAATCGGACTACCACTCATCCCTTGAACAATACCACCAGTAGCTTCAATCAGATCATCATCTGTAACTTTTATGACCATCCCTTTAGTAGCAGGAAACTTCTGTTCCGTACTACTAATTATTTCAATATCAAACCGTTTTACTTCGTCTCCTTCAACAACCGTAAGAATTTGTGCAGGTCCCTCTTCTACTTGGTGAGATAAACCAACTTCCATTGGTTTGATGCCTTCATTATTTTCTAAATGATCATGAAGTGTACCAAATATACCGAACGAACTGTTCTTGGTAATGTCACCTAATACTTTACGGTCATTAGAGAATCTTGCCAGTTTTTCACCTGGTTCCCCGGTCATCCCTTTTTCTATAGAAGTTACTTTTGAGCTTACAATCTCTCCAGTATCCACTTCAATTGGTTTTCGTGTATCCATATCTGATATTACATGGCCTAATGCACCATATTTTTTTGAACCTGGTTCATAAAATGTCAGTGTCCCCACACCTGCTGCTGAATCTCGAATATACAAACCTAAACGAAATGATTGATCACCTTTTCCTTTTACAGGCAATAACTCTTTTTCGTAAAATTCCCCATCTCGTTTTACTTCAACTTTAATTGGTTTATTCGTCTCTCCTGATTCTTGAACAACGGGATTAATATCAGTCATTTCTTCTATTTTTACCCCGTTCATCTTTGTAATCATGTCCCCAACGTCAATCCCTGCCACTTCACCTGGTGATACGCTGCCATCTGACGTATCCACTAAATGATGACCAACGACTAAAACACCATCAGTCTGAACTCTTACACCTATTGATTGACCTCCTGGGATAACTTTTAGATCAGGAATAACGGTAACATCCATTGATTTTAAGGGGAAACCACCTATACCAAATTGGACGGAAGTCTTGTTAGCCCCAAGTCCTTTTAATACGGTCTCTCCTTTATTGGTTGATACTTCAATAGATGAATCATCAGATGCAAGTGCTGGTATTGCAGTTGGTAAACTGTATTCTTGTCCTTCAAAAACCACAAGATTATGTGGTATTTGAACGAATTGCTGAACCGGAGGATAAAAAGCAGCGGAGAACAGTAACACAAGGAGAATTACACCAATACATTTTCTTAAGATATTTTTACTCAAGCCCATTCACTCTCCTCGTCTCTAACCTACACCTCCACCATGGCTGTACTACTAATTTAGCCTTGAACGGCATCATTTATAACAGGCAGAGAAGAAAAAAGCTAACCTTATTTGGTTAGCTTTTCTTATACATGTAAGTAAAAACAAATAGGAACATCAAAGTTTAAACATTTTATTTCATACTTTTGGCTTGCTCCAGCAATTCTTCCGCATGTTTCTTTGTTAAATCAGTAATTTCTACACCAGAGATCATTCTGCTAATTTCTTCAATTTGTTCTTCCTTATTCATTGCCTTTACCACTGTAGCAACACGTCCATCCACCTGTTCCTTTGAAATAAACAAATGAGTATCAGCCATGGCAGCCACTTGTGGTAAATGGGTGATACATAGCACTTGAGAACCAATGGATATTTGATGTATTTTCTCCGCAATAGCCTGAGCTACTCGACCGCTAACCCCAGTATCCACTTCGTCAAATATAAGTGCTGTTACCCCTTCATGATCCGCTAAAATCGTCTTTAGCGCTAGTATCATTCTAGAAATTTCTCCTCCAGAAGCAACTTTTGCTAAAGGCTTAAGAGGTTCACCTTTATTTGTGGCAACCATAAATGATATATTCTCCAAACCATATTTACCTATCGAAAGGCGGTTATTAATGTTCATTAAATCATCAAGGCTTATTTCTGAATCTTCAAAATGAACTTCAAACTCTGTGTCTTTCATATAAAGGTTTTCAAGTTCTTTTTGGATCTCGGCTTTTAGTCTTATGGCTTCCTTTTTTCTTATCTCAGTTAAGTGTTTTCCTTCAACAAAGAGGTCATTTGCAATGATTTCCAGTTCTTTAATCCATTGATGAAGTCGTTCATCACGGTTTTTTAATGTATCAATTTCTTCTTCCACTCTTGAACAATATTCCAATATTTCATTGACAGAATTGCCGTATTTACGTTTCAGTTGATTAATTTCACTTATTCTTGCTTCTATTTCATTTAATCGTTCTGGATCAAATTCAATTTTTTCATAATAATCCCGCAATGAAAATGCCAGTTCTTCTAGTATATAGTAACTGTTTGAAATGGTTTCTTTTAAAGGTAGAAGGTCCTCATCAATAGCCGCTGCTTCTTCGAGCTGATTCATAGCTACCATTGTCCATTCTAATCCCCTATTTTCTCCATAGAGTGCCTGATAAGCATGATGGACAGATTTATATAAATCTTCTCCGTAATCGAGTCGTCTCTTCTCTTCCAATAATTGAGAATCCTCATTAGGTTCTAGTTCTGCATCGATAATCTCCTGAAATTGATATTGGATGAGATCGAGTCTTTGAGCTATTTCCTGTTCATTCTCTGTTAGCTGTGTCAGCTTTTGCCTTTTTTTACGATAAGCACGATATAACTCCTCATATTCACATTTCGCCGACTTGATCGATTCACCTGCAAAACGGTCTAACAGGAATATATGCTTGTCCCCTTGTAATAAGTGTTGGTGTTCATGCTGCCCATGTATATCAACGAGCATTTGTCCGATTTGACGCAGTGTTGCTAACGTTACTAATTTACCGTTAATCCTGCATATACTTTTTCCTTGCGTAGTAATTTCCCGTTTTAAAATAACCGTATCATCTTCATCATATTCAATACCAATTTCCCGAAAAAGCAGGCTTAATTCTTCTGAATTATTTACCGAAAACAATCCCTCTATTTCCGCCCGTTTACTCCCGTGTCTAACGAAGTCTACAGATCCTCTTCCTCCTATAAGTTGTCCAATTGCATCGATAATAATTGACTTACCTGCACCTGTTTCACCCGTAAGAACGGTCAATCCCTCATCAAATGAAATTGTAATATTATCAATAATTGCGAAGTTACGGATTGAGAGCTCCATTAACAATGGTCTTCACATCCTTTACGATGATAGTTATAGCATTTCTAAAAAGCGTTCACTAATTTTTTCTGTTTGTGTTTTTTCACGGCAAATAATTAAAATTGTATCATCCCCACAAATGGTACCCATTACTTCATTCCAATCTAAATTATCAATTAATGCTCCTACTGCGTTGGCATTACCTGGGAGCGTTTTCATAACAATTAAATTATCTGTATGATCAATGGAAACAAAACAATCCATTAATGATCGTTTTAATTTCTGTAAGGGATTAAAACGTTGATCCGCTGGTAAACTGTATTTATACCTTCCATCCATCATTGGAACTTTTACAAGGTGGAGTTCCTTTATATCTCGGCTTACCGTAGCCTGAGTAACATTAAAACCTAAATTCCTTAAATGATCTACTAAATCATCTTGCGTCTCTACTTCATTGTTCGTGATGATTTCCCTGATTTTAATATGTCTTTGACCCTTGTTCATTTGTAGTCCTCCGTTTTATCGTTCTCTCGATTTATTCTACTTCGATAATAAACGATTTTTTATATTTATACAATTACCACTTTATTTTTTATTTTGGCAAAAAGAAAAGAGACGAGGAAAATCATTCGTCTCTTTACTATTTTCCTCATCTCACTTTTCACGATGGGATTCCATTAC
Source organism: Evansella tamaricis (assembly GCF_019042215.1). Classification (GTDB taxonomy): domain Bacteria; phylum Bacillota; class Bacilli; order Bacillales; family Salisediminibacteriaceae; genus Evansella; species Evansella tamaricis. The sequence goes on from NZ_JAHQCS010000095.1 coordinate 5,239, forward strand.
TATCGAATAAATATCATTCGTCTTGCAAAAATCAGAATCAGATTCTGTGTTTTCTAAGTACATTAAAAACTCTATGTTCCCTTCACCACCACGAATTGGGGATGGTATTAAACCTTTCACGGTAAAGCCCACTTTTTCTGCGAAAGGAATGATGGTTTGAAGAACACTTTGATGTATCATCGGATCACGAATGATTCCTTTCTTTCCAACCTCATTTTTTCCCGCTTCGAATTGAGGTTTTATTAAAGCGGAGACATGACCACCATTTTTTAAGATTTTTTTCAGTGGAGGTAAGATTAGCTTCAGTGAAATAAAGGAAACATCGATCGTTGCAAAGTCAGGTGTCCCTTTAGCAAAATCCTCTGGATTTGCATGTCGGAAATTCGTACGCTCCATCACGATCACTCGATCATCTTGTCGTAACTTCCATGCAAGTTGATTGTAACCAACATCAAGAGCATAAACAAGTTTAGCACCATTCTGTAAAGCACAATCAGTAAAGCCACCGGTGGATGCCCCAATATCAAGGACAATTAAATCCTTTAAGTTAATGCTAAAGGCTTCGATCGCCTTGGCTAATTTAAGTCCTCCTCGACTAACATAAGGAATAACTTGACCTTTCACTTCAAGGTGGCTACCGATCTTCACTTTTGTTCCAGGCTTATCAACACGATCACCATCTGCATAGACTAACCCTGCCATTATCGTTCGTTTTGCTTTTTCCCTTGTTTCCACAAGACCTTTTTCAACAATTAGAACATCAATTCTCTCTTTTTTGTCCATTAGTTAAGCTCGCTGCCTCTTTCTAGGAACAATTTCATTAACCCGTTGAACCAGTTCATCGGATGTAAGTCCAATTTCTTCCAACAAGCTAGACACACTTCCATGTTCTATAAAACGATCGGGAATTCCCATACGTTCCACAAACATAGAATGGTGATTGTTGTCATGGAAGAATTCTAACACCGCACTTCCAAATCCCCCTTGAATAGCTGCTTCTTCTAAAGTAATTATTTTACGGTTTTCATTTGCCAATCCTGTAAGTAACTCTTCATCCAACGGTTTTATGGAGCGAGCATTAATGACTTCCAAATGAATTCCTTCCTTTTCTAGCCTTTCAGCCGCTTCCATTGCCACAGGAATCATTGTACCAAAAGTTAATACTGATAAATCTGTACCTTGTTTTAAAACTTCCCACTTCCCGATTGGGAGTTGTTTTAATGTATCATCCATTTTAATACCAAAACCATTACCACGTGGATACCTGACGGCAATAGGACCATCATCATAAGATACTGCAGTATAAACCATATGCTGCAACTCATTTTCATCCTTTGGCATTAAAATCTTCATGTTTGGAAGATGTCTTAAGTAGTTAATGTCAAATACCCCTTGATGTGTTTCCCCATCGGCTCCGACTAAACCAGCACGATCGATGGCAAAAAATACGTTCAAATTTTGACGGCAAACATCGTGGACAACTTGATCATACGCCCTTTGTAAAAAAGTGGAATATACAGCAAATACTGGTTTTAAACCTTGGGTTGCCAAACCAGCCGCCATTGTTGTTGCATGTTGTTCGGCAATTCCCACATCAAACATACGATCAGGAAATTCCTTGGCGAAGAGATCCAATTTTGTTCCACCGGGCATCGCTGCTGTCAAAGCTACAACTCGTTCGTCCTGCCTGGCAATCTTTTTTAAAGTATCCGCAAATACTCCACTGTAACTCGGTGGACCTGGCTTCTTCACAACTTCTCCAGACTCCATCTTATATGGACCTAAACCATGCCAAGTTCCTTTTGCATCATTCTCTGCAGGTGCATAGCCTTTTCCTTTTTTTGTGATTACATGAATAAGGACAGGTCCTTTTGTTTTCTTAGCATATTTTAAGTTCGTATTTAGGTCATCTAAATCATGACCATCCACAGGACCTAAATAAGTGAATCCCAATTCTTCGAAGAACATACCAGAAACAAGTAAGTACTTAAGACTGTCCTTTACCCGTTCTGCAGTCGCTGCCAATCTCCCACCAAAAGCTGGAATTTTCTTAATTAGCATTTCTAATTCCTCTTTAGCTTTTTGGTACTTCCCAGCAGTTCTTAATCTTCCTAGTACACTATGAAGAGCTCCAACATTGGGGGCTATGGACATTTCATTGTCATTTAAAACAACAATCAAATCCTTTTGCTCATGACCGATATGATTAAGCGCTTCCAATGCCATACCTCCGGTCAAGGCGCCGTCCCCTATAATGGCGACAATATTCTCTTCTCCTCCTTTAATATCACGCGCTGCGGCCATTCCCATCGCAGCAGATAAGGAGGTGGAGCTATGCCCTGTTTCCCATACATCATGTTTGCTCTCCGACCTCTTTGGAAAACCACATAATCCTTTATACTGTCTTAACTGATCAAATTGGTCTGCACGGCCAGTTAGTATTTTGTGAACATATGCTTGATGTCCCACATCCCACAGGAATTTGTCCTTCGGGCTCTCAAATAATTGATGTAAAATTAATGTTAATTCTACAACACCCAAATTGGGACCTAAATGTCCACCAGTAACTGATAATTTTGCAATTAAAAAATCGCGAATCTCCTGTGCAAGGTCTTCCAATTCGGTTTTGCTGCATTTCTTTAAAAAGGATGGATCTTTAATGCTAGACAAATCCAAGAAAAACCCTCACTTTCGTTTATTATTATTTCCGTTCTTTTTACGTTTCTTACCATTAAATATGGTTAATTTCAATTTTACCTCTAAAAAGTAAAATAATCTACCCACATGATAGATGATTTGCGTAGAATACTGAATTGCTAGAGTTTTGCCTACTGATTTTCCTCCTACTGTCAGTGCTGCTACAATACTGGTAAATAATATAGAAATTAGAAACTGGAAAGTAGTGCCTTCCTCATATCCCAATTGCATGGAAAATCTTATCACAACATATGCAGATGCTGTTCCACTTACGATACCTGCAATATCTCCAATGACATCATTACAAAAATTTGCAAATCGGTCCGCATTTCTTGTGATCTGAACGGCATGCTTTGCCCCAGGGAGTTTTTCAGCTGCCATGGCATGAAATGGTTTTTCGTTTGCTGCTGTCGCTGCTACTCCAATCGTATCAAAAAGCACTCCCAAAAGTACAATTATGATAACGATAAACATCCCCATTGACCAAGATACACCACTGAGTATTGCTGTTGAGACAATCGCAAAAAGAGCCGCTAACACTAGGGTTATCACGGCTATTATAAAACTCCAATGTAAAGATTTCTTTATCGATTCTTTCATATTAAAATCGTATCCTATCTTTTCCAAAGTAAAATGGAATCGGCATCTGTTAATATATTCTATGAAAAAATCAGATGCCTTTCGCTTATATGTATTCCGAGTGGTCATTTAAAGAGTAAAAACTGCGTCTTAGGTCCAGTAGGTTTTCCCAATTAGGTGCCGCAGCGTCGCCGCTGTGACGGTTTCCCATTAAACCTAACTTGACGTTGTCGCCAATCGTCAGACTGGATTACCACTTAGCACGCACTATAATCCCCTTTAAATGTCCTAAAGTAGAACAGTCTAGGAGTTTTCCTCAACAGTTCCTAACCACTTTCTATCCTCTTTTGCAGAGTAGATTTCATGTGGATGATTGCTGTTACAACCTAGCATCCATAATCCCCTCTAACTCCACTCAAGGCAGGCTACGCTGCTCACAAGTTCCCCAACTTGCATTGCAGGTTCATACCTTTCATGTTCGCTTACGCGGGAACGCTCACTTCATGAAAGGCCTCCGCGGTGCAGGGTCCTCGCCCACATGCCATTGTGGATCGCCCTACTACCTTTACTCCCAATGATGACCCAAGGCTGGGCGCCTCAAGCCACAACTAGGAACTTCATCGATGTGCCCTTTAACGGATTTTTAGGCCCGTTTTCAAAAATGGAGAACTGACTAGAATACTGCACCACTCGGTAGAAATATATTATAACATGACTAATTTTAGGGATACAACGGGAACCTTTTCAAAATTGGTATAATATTTCCTCAGGTGGGAATTCAGTTTGACCTAGCCCCGACATATTCTGTGATCTCCAGTAATAATGTATGATTTATATCCAATTCATATAAGCATTTTTTAGCTGCTGATAAATGGAATTGTAGTTTATCTTTGGCGTTTTCCATTCCTAAGATTCTAGGATACGTACTTTTATCATTTCCCTCATCACTTCCAACCGGTTTACCAATCGTTTCCTCGTCCCCTTCCACATCTAGAATGTCATCTTTTATTTGAAACGCTAGTCCCAAATGCTTAGCAAAGGTTCCGAGGGCATGGACTACCTCCTCAGTGGCTTTTCCTAAGATCGCACCTGATTCCACTGATACTGCAAGTAAATCACCAGTCTTATGATGATGAATTTCCTGTAATTCTTCTACAGATAAAAGTTTACCTTCCCCTTCTAAATCGGCCACCTGCCCACCAACCATACCTTCTGGACCTGCTGCTTTGGAAATACATTGGATCAGCTTTATTTTAGTAATATCATCCACCGATTTTAGGGAAGAAATAATTTGAAAGCTTTGGGTTAAAAGACCATCTCCTGCCAAAATAGCCATAGCCTCACCAAATACTTTGTGATTTGTTGGTAACCCCCGCCTTAAATCATCATCATCCATTGCAGGCAAATCGTCGTGGATAAGGGAATAAGTATGAATCATTTCAATAGCACAAGCCACTTCATAACCAAGGTGAAATGGTTTTTGAAAAGCATGGAGAGTTGCTAAAAGGAGCATTGGTCTTAACCTTTTCCCACCTGCTCTTAAAGAATATTCCATTGCTTTTTTAAGGGAGGATGGTGCTTCCAGGTTCTCAATAAAATGAGGTAACCTATCGTCTATTTGGCGCTTCTCCTGATCTAAAAACTGTTGTAAGGACAATGTATTCACTTCGATTGCTCCTCTACTGTAAATGGTTTTATCTCTCCATCTTCTGATAGTACCTGTGTCATTTGTTTCTCAACATGCTGCAATCTGTCATGACAGTATTTTGATAATTTCATTCCTTCTTGAAACATGGTGATAGCCTCTTCTAATGGGACATCCCCTTCTTCTAATTTTCCCACAACTGCTTCTAGTTTTTCCATTGCTTTTTCAAAGGTTAGTTCCGTCATCTTTTCACTCATCCTTATCACTCCAATTTACATTTGGAATTTCCTCATATTTATGTCCTGTTACATCACACATTAAATAACCATCTTGCATACGAATTGTAACAGCTTCCTTGTCCTGTACATCAGAAACCTTTTTAACCAATTGATTATTCGGGTTATAAACAAGACTATATCCCCTATCCATCATATTTAACGGACTAAGAACTTTCAGTTTTGACAACAAGTGGGAAAACTCCGTTTGTTTATTACCTTTCAACTGGGTCATCGTCTTCATTAATGAGTCAGACATGTTTTTATATCTTGTCTTTTCTGATTCCAATTTAACATGAGGATGTACCCGTGAAAGTCGGGTAATTACCTCACGATGCTGATCCTGTTTTCGTTCAATGGCACGGACGGTTTCTTTTCGTAATGACTCTACTAATCGATCTAAATCTTGTTCTTTTTGTTCTACTAATTGCTTCGGGTACCGAAACGCATAAGACTTCTGTAAATAATTTAGTTTATCTTTGTGAACCTGACAGGAAGCCTGCATTGCCCTCATGATCCGATGTTTCCGTTCTTGTACACCTCTTCGTAATTCTCCAATATCTGGTACCGCTAGTTCTGCTGCTGCTGTAGGCGTAGGTGCCCTTAAATCGGCAACAAAATCACTGATGGTTATATCTGTCTCGTGACCAACTGCTGAGATCACAGGAATAACGGAATGAAAAATTGCCTCTGCCACGATTTGTTCGTTAAACGCCCATAATTCCTCTAGTGAACCTCCACCTCGCCCTACAATTAATACATCGAATCCTGCTTCATTTGCCTGTTTGATTGCTCGAGATATGGAAGGTGCCGCTTCAGGTCCCTGTACAAGAACGGGAAGTAAAGTAACTCTAGCAATAGGAAATCTCCTCTCAATGGTCGTAATGATATCCCGAACCGCTGCACCAGTGGGTGATGTTATTACTCCAATTGAGTTTGGTATAAGGGGAATCTCTTTCTTGCTTGTCTCGGAAAAATACCCTGCCATCTCTAGCTTTCTCTTTAACTCTTCATAGGCAAGATAAAGATTACCAATACCATCAGGCTGCATTTCTTTTACATATATTTGATATTGGCCATTAGGTTCATAGACTGAGATATCTCCTCTAATAAAGACACTCATACCATTTTCCGGGCGGAATTTTAAATACTTGTTATTTCCGGCAAACATAACCGCACTGATCCTGGATCGGTCATCCTTTAAAGTGAAATACATATGTCCTCGACTATGATGATTGAAATTGGAAATTTCCGCCCTTAACCAAAGGTTTTGTAAATAGGAATCATTATTTAAAAGGTGCTTTATTCTCCTGTTTAAATCACTAACAGACATAAAATCTTGATTCATATGGAAAACCCCTTATTTTAACGAACGTTTGGCAGAAATAATCGTATTATGTAGCAGCATGGTTATTGTCATCGGACCCACTCCCCCAGGGACAGGTGTAATATAAGATGCCACATCTTTCGCCTGTTCGAAATCTACATCTCCAACTAGCTTACCTTCATCATTTCGATTAACACCCACATCAATCACAACAGCCCCATCTTTTATGTATTCAGCATTAAGAAAATGGGCCTTTCCCACTGCCACTACTAAAATATCTGCATTTAAGGTATATTCTTTCATATTTTTCGTTCTAGAATGACAATAGGTTACTGTGGCATTTTCATTTAAGAGAAGTTGTCCAACTGGTTTGCCCACAATATTGCTTCTTCCAACGACGACCACGTGTTTACCCTCTATGGAAATATTCTTTGATTTAATCATTTCAACAATACCGTATGGGGTACAAGGGAGAAAAGCTTCCTGACCAGTCATCATCCTTCCGATATTGATGGGATGAAACCCATCCACATCTTTCTTTGGATCAATAGCTTCAATTACCGCTTCTTCTGAGATATGATCTGGCAATGGAAGTTGAACGAGGATTCCATGAATATGTTCCGCATTATTCAGTGCATTAATTTTTAATAACAACTCTTCTTCCGATGTTGTAACCGGTAAGGTGTCAAGTTCTGAATGTATCCCTATCTCGTGACAAGATTTCTGTTTTGAACGTACATAAGATTGGGATGCTGGATCATCTCCAATTAATATAACAGCTAATCCAGGTGTAACTCCCTTTGCTTTTAATTCATCCACTTCTACTTTCATTTGCTCTCTTTTTTCTTTGGCCAATTCTTTTCCTGAGATAATTATTGCTGACACGAGTATTCCCCCTTAACGTTTTCGTCTCTATCAAATAAACTTCATTTCGTTTCTAAAATTTTTGCTATTTTGGATAAGACACCATTAACAAATTTACCTGGTTCCTCTTCTCCTGTGAACCCTTTGGCAAGGTCAATGGCTTCATTAATAGAAACATTTACAGGTATATCATCCAGCCAATTCATTTCATACGTTGACATTCTTAAAATAGCCCTGTCCACCCTTGAGATTCTCGAAATGGCCCAATGTTCTAGTGCCTGTTTTAACAATTCATCTATTTCTGTTATATGCTCCAATGTCCCATGAACTAATTGAGAGAGAAATTCCGTTTTCTGTTCCCCTTCTTCTAAAACCGTTTCTATTGCCTCATCTGGATCTACTGCTGTCATCTCCACTTGATAAAGAGATTGAACTGCTTTTATTCGTGCAACTCGTCGATTCATCAATAAACGTCTCCTTTGACTACTTTACTATCTATTGTTTCCATACATTGTTGATGATAGCACAACTTTTCAATGGTTTACAAAAACAAATATGAAAAAAGCCAAAGGAAATCCTTTGGCTAAGCACCTTGCTCTTTCTTCGATTGTTCTGGGTCATTTTTTTGTTCTAACTGAACCCCAACAACATGTACATTCACCTGAGTTAATTGAATGGCAGTCATATTGTTTAAAGTCTGAAAAATATTTTCCTGTATTTTTTTACAAACATCAGGTATAGAAACTCCGTAATTCGTAACAACATAAGCATCTACTACAATTCCATCTTCGGTCAACTCCACTTTAACACCTTTACCATGTAGACTTTTTCTGCCAAGGCGCTCAGCTACTCCAGAGGCGAAATTCCCTCTCATCGTACCTACGCCATCCACTTCAGAAGCTGCTAACCCTGCTATAACTTCGATAACTTCCGGTGATATTTCTACTTTTCCCAGTTCTTCCTTATCGTCAGCCATATGAATTAAATGATTTTCTTTCATGGTGTTCTCCTCCTTTTTAGAAGATCAATCCTCATTATCAGGCTTTAAAGGGTATTGTTCCAAAAATTTCGTATTAAAATCACCACTGACAAATACTTCATGATCAAACAACCGCATGTGGAATGGAATCGTTGTTTCCACACCTTCGATGACAAACTCTCCTAAAGCACGTTTCATCTTTGCAATTGCTTCATCCCTTGTTTCTCCATAGGTAATTAACTTTGCAACCATAGAATCATAGTATGGAGAAATAACATAACCTGGAAATACGGCACTGTCTACCCGCACACCAAATCCGCCTGGTGGTAAGTACATTTCAACCCTTCCAGGAGAAGGCATAAAATTTTTGTCAGGGTTTTCTGCATTTATACGACATTCAATGGACCATCCTTTAAAAGTAACTTCCTCTTGAGTATAGGAAAGCTTTTGTCCAGACGCAACTAAAATCTGCTCTTTTATTAAATCTATTCCTGTTACCATTTCTGTTACAGGGTGCTCCACTTGAATTCTCGTATTCATTTCCATGAAATAAAACGTATTATTCCGATGATCAAATATAAATTCAATCGTACCTGCACCAACATAATCAACCGCTTCTGCCGCTCGCACTGCCGCTTCTCCCATGGCTTGGCGCGTCTTCTCATCTAACGCTGGGGATGGGGTTTCTTCTACTAACTTTTGCAATCTCCGCTGAATGGTACAATCCCTTTCACCAAGATGAATGACATTGCCGTGTGTGTCTGCCAGGACCTGTATTTCCACGTGACGGAAATCCTCAATATATTTTTCGAGATACACTCCAGCATTTCCAAAGTTAGCTTTTGCTTCTTTCTGTGTAACGGAGATTCCTTTTCTCAGTTCCGCCTCATTTAACGCCACCCGAATTCCTTTTCCACCACCGCCAGCAGTTGCTTTAATAATGACTGGATATCCTATATCTTGTGCAATTCGTACTCCTTCTTCCACAGAATCAATAATACCTTCTGATCCTGGAACGACTGGAACACCTGCTTTTTTCATCGTCGTTCTTGCAACGTCTTTCGTCCCCATTTGGTTGATAGCATCTGGTCCAGGCCCGATAAACGTTATATTGCATGCGGCACAGATCTCTGCAAAGTCCGCATTTTCTGCCAGGAATCCATAGCCTGGGTGAATGGCATCCACTTCCGTTAACGTTGCAACACTCATAATGTTTGTGAAGTTTAAATAGCTGTCAGTGGAGGACGTCGGCCCTATACAATATGCTTCATCTGCTAAACGAACATGTAACGCATCACTATCTGCCGTAGAAAAAACGGCTACTGTTTCAATATCTAGTTCTTTACAAGCTCTAATAATTCGAACAGCAATTTCTCCTCTGTTCGCAATAAGTACTTTTTTAATCATTTTTTCATCCCCTACTCAGGCTTGACCAAGAATAGTTCTTGACCATATTCCACCAACTGGCCATTTTCTACTAAAATTTCAACGACTTCACCTTTGACTTCGGCTTCAATTTCATTCATTAATTTCATCGCTTCCACAATACAAACGATCGAATCGTTTGCCACCTTGTCACCTAATTTCACATAAGGATCTGAATCAGGAGATGGGGCAGCATAAAACGTTCCAACCATTGGAGAAGTAATCGTATGAACATTGCCTCGAACTTCCGATGATGAGATATTGCCCTCTTGACCTGAACCTTCTGTCACAGTATTTACTGCCTTTGGTTGTGTATTTGTTACTTCTGTTACAACAGGGGCAGATACTTGCTGTGGAGAATACTGTTCCCTTACCGCAGGTCCTTGTACTGTTTCTACTTGTTTTCTCATTGTAATTTTAGAACCATTTTGTTCATACTTAAATTCGTTAATAGTGGAATCATCAATCAATTTAATTAATTCTCTAATTTCTTGAATCTTTAACATTTTAGTCACTCCTAACATGATAATAGGCTTTATCATATTTTTAATACTCATAAAAGTTAATTTATTTTTAGCATGTATTATGAGTTAGTCCTAAAAAATATGCTACATCAATTTCCCCAAAATGAAAACCTTTTTTTATTTTCCTTCGAAAGAATCTATCTACTATTTTCTACATTTTTTCAAGACCTAATCATTTTAAACTTGAAATTATTTCAATTATCTATTAATGGATTGGGAAATTAGGGGAATTTATAAACAACAAAAAGGTAACACAAATACCTTTTGCATTACCTTTCATCTCTTCTAATCATATTGCCTAGGATGTTTCCTTCTTCTTAATCTGTTACAATTTCGTTTTTATACTCTCTGAAAACAGGTATGTCCGATAAATTATCTGGTATTTTTCCCTTTTCCAGCAGAATAATTTTAACGATGTTTTTATTTCTAGCCATATGAAATTTATCACCATACTCATTTTCTTGCGTAAACCTCTTTAAGTTTTGATAATCCTCTTCCTGAATGGAAATTGGGTCATTATCTCCAGCACCCTCTTGACTTTGCTCATAACCAACTTCAAATTCCACAATTTGAATCTTGTCATTTTTCATGTTTCTCGTTTGTTCAAGGACCGCTTTTGCTCCTTCAGTCAGATCCGACCATTCCATGAGTCATCTCTCCCTTATCTACCTGTATGTAACCTGTAATACTACTTTTAAGGTTTTCTGTTCCAATTGCGTATTATACCACCAAAAGAGAAGAAAATCATGTATTTGAATTTATATTAAAAAAACGCCCCATTTGAACAGGGCGTTTCTCGTATTGTATATTTTATCATCATTATTTAATTTCCAGGCTGAAATCCTACCCTTACTCGACGGTCTCCGAGGTGGTCATAGGCTAATGACATAATTTCAACTGTTTGCTCCCTGGAAAGCTCGTCTGCTTTTACGTAAATTTTAACATCCGATTCATCAGCAATAACTAAAGCATCTTCATATCCCTTTGACCGGAGAACTGTTTCTATCATTTCTTCCTTCTGGGCTAATGTTTCTAAAACGGAATATTGATCAAAAGCCTGGCTTTGAAGTTCCGGGTTTGATTCTGATGATGCAATAACATCCACAATTCCTTCCCTCATACGACCACGGGAATCTTGCCTTTGCAGGCGGATTTGAGTAAACATTTCATCAACACTTAACTGGGTCAAAGATCCATCTCCGAGAACATCTTCCACATCATCCAATTCAATAAATGTCACGTCCTCACTGTCAAACCAATCTTCTAACTCTTCTAAATCACCTTGCTGTTCTTCCGTTTCTTCCATCTCACCGTCAAGTGCATGCTGATTATCAATTCGATCCATTGAAATGTAATAAACTGAAAGCACAACAATTAAACTAAGCATTGTTAATAACCAAACTGTTTGTCTTTTAAGTACCATTTACGATTCCTCCTCTGTTTTCTTTGGCAGTACAGACACTCGATGCGAAGGTACATCCAAATACCTGCTCACCGCTTCCACAACCCATGATTTCACTTGTATATTATCTACACCCTTAGCGACAACAGAAACACCTCTGACATCTGGCTTTTCTGTTTTTATGATAAGAGGTTCTTCCTTGTCACCACTACGGATGATTACTACCTCTTCATCCTTTGTCCTATCTTCGACCTCCCTTGTCCCCCCTTCACGGTCCGTCTCATTTGTATATTGTTCCCTTATACTCTGATTACTCTTATATACTGTCTTTTCAGTTTCCGCCAAGTTAACAGCAACTTCAACATCAGAAACCCCTACCACGGTTTCTAGTAATCTTTTTAGTTGAGATTCATAGTAGGTTTCATAGTCTGACATACTGTTTAATTCTTTGGGCTGATTATCTGATTTAAATACTTCTTCGGAGGAAGCTTCATCATTCACCTCTTGTTGAACTGCTGGTACTGAAGAAGGACCATCTCCACCTGTAAATTGTGAACCGATTATCATGAACATAACACCAAGTAATAGTAGAATTGCCACGTATTTTATGTTCAATTTTTTAGTTGACCCTTTTAAATTAAATGCATGGAACAATTGATTATTCCCTTGTTTATTTTCACCCACTTCATGCCTCCCCTCCTTTCATCTCTACATGTAGTATTTCCTTTGGGATTGCCCAGTGTTCTGATAAAAACGAGGTGATTTCTTCATGGGATTCGCTATCCTTATCTTCGTTAGAAGCTTCCCTTTCAATTTTCACCGGCTCAATCGAAACGATGCCCACTTCATCTTCTTGTTTTTCTTCCCCTTCGGGATGTAACTTTACATAAACAGCCGAAAGGTATTCTAGAGGGTTTTCTAGCACTTGCTCAAAGTTATCCATTGATTCAAATGTAATTATCACGTCTGATAGCACCACCTCAAAACGTTCCATTAATTCAACAGAAGCTTGTTCCTTTAATTGGACAGCCACTTGTTCTGAAGTATATGCAAGATATTCCTGTTCTATATCCATTTTCTTTGATTCCATTGCAGCTGTTTCCTCTATTGATGTATCATCTGTCCAATTTGATATTTCCGCCAGCCATTCTTCTGGATCTTCCTGAAAGATAGACAAAAGGGGCTGAAGCATTACCATCAGTAACATCAAACCGACAACTAACTTAACATAACGCTGCATTTTCGAATTTGGTAAGAGAAGTTCTAAAATCGATGCAAATAAGATTAGTAAAATAATATTTGTGATCCAAGCGGTAATTACTCCCAAAGCAATCTCCCCCTTTCCATTTAATCTATCTCATCATTAAGGATAGATTTCCAGAGATGACTATTATTGTGATGGATAAGAAAAACATAAGTGACACCGCTGCTAGTGCCCCAAATATAAAAAGCATGGATTTCCCGATAATTGATAGGCACTGAACAATGGGACCCCCTCCAAGTGGCTGTAAAATTGCAGCTGTAAAACTGTAAATAATGGCAAGGGATAATACTTTTAATGCCGGAAAGACACAAACAAGAAGTAAAATGACCAGACCAACAACTCCCACTGTATTTTTCACCAAAAGGGATGCACCCATGACGGTATCCGCTGCATCTGTAAACATTCTTCCAACTACAGGGATAAAGTTCCCTGTTACAAATTTCGCAGTTTTAATTGCAATTCCATCAGCGACTGCAGCAGTTGCCCCTTGAACGGATAATACACCTAAGAACACTGTCAGAAAGATTCCTAAGCTGCCGACAGCAATGTTTCGGATAAAGGTAGCCAACTTGGTTACTTTATAATGATCGCTCATAGTACTAACTATAAACAGAAGGGTAGATAATAGAAGTAATGGTAGTACTACATACTGAACAAAAACACCACTAGTATGGACGAGAAACATGATTATAGGATGAAAAAGGGCAACTGACGTGACACTCCCTGTAGTAGCCATTAATACTAGTAATAGAGGAACAAGGGAAATCATAAAATTACTCATTATTTCAATCGTCTGCTGTGTAAACTGAATCGCTATATGAAAACTATTTAATGCAATAATCAGGAGTACCATATACGTGATGGCATAGGCGACTTTACTAATGGCATGTTTTTCAAACGCCTGCTGCAATTGGCCAAGAATCATACTAAACACAGCTAATAAGACGAGAGTTCCAAGTAATTTCCCATTTGCAAATATTTCATGAAACAGAAACTTTAAAAAACCACCGATCCATTCTCCAGGGGAAAATTGCTTGTCACCACGGACAAACTCCATAAAACTTCCCCTTTGGCTTTCGGGGAGGTAGCCACCATATTGATGTAAAACATCCTCCCAAAATTCACCAATCTCCTCTAGTCCAAGTCGTTCTATTTGATTATCAAAAAGCTCGTCCTGATTTGAAGTTACCCCCTCTTCTCCAAATACAGGCTGCGGCAGGAGGAAAAAGACTATTACTCCAATGAAAATGTACAACTTCTTCATTTTTTCTCCTCCCAATTAGCCTGGAATAAATCCAATAATCGTTTCAATAATGACAGATATGATTGGGATGGCCATCACCATGATAAGCACCTTGCCTGCCATTTCAATTTTTGAAGCCATGGCCCCTTGCCCTGCATCTTTCGCAATTTGTGCTCCAAATTCTGCGATGTAAGCTATTCCAATAATCTTCAATACAGTTTGAACATAAATAAGATTAATATTGGCTCTGCTCGCGAGGTCCTCGAGCATAGTGATGATTGTTGCGATTTTATCAATGAGAAAAATAAAGATAATGACACCAACAAAAACGGTTAGTAGAAAGGCAAACATTGGTTTGTGTTCCTTAACTACTAATGCCAAAAACGTTGCGATCATTCCTAAGCCTACGATTTGGATGATTTCAATAGGTCATCACCCCCTGATTAGCTTTGGAAAAGAAATACACTACGAATCTTTTGAAATAAATCATCCACGACTGTTGCTACCATATACAACACAACAACAAAGGCAATCAAAGTCACCCAATTCGCAATCTCTTCCTTACCCATTTGTTTTAAGACGGTATGGATCATTGCCACAACAATTCCAACACCTGCTATTTGAAATATTAATCCAACGTCATAATTCACAATTATTCCCCCTCGCACTTCTTCACAGCATAATGATTACGATCAATACTCCCCCGAGAAAACCAAGACTTTTATACATGGATTCGAATTTCTTCTGGGATTCCATCGCTTGTTTTTCCTCTTGATCAAAATAAGAGATCGCTAACCGAATCTGCTTCCGTTGATTTTCTAGATCCTGAAGTCCCAGCGTTTGTCCAAACTGATGCAATATATTAATCTCCGACATATATAGATCGGTACGTTTTTTCCAATTCTGTACAGCAGTATTCCATATATCAGGTGCAGAATTTTCCTCTGACTCCAACCTTGTGGCAACCTCTTTAAATAGGTTACCAACTGGAGTTGGAACTTGGTTACTTACTTTTTCGCAAGCATACGGTAATGGAGTCATTCCAAAAACCATTTCTGTCTCCAGTGATTCAAATGCAATTTTTAAATAACGAATTTGTTTCGTTCTCCTCGCCAACCTCCCTGAGAATTCCCAACCAAAAACCGTCGAAGCAATGATAATTAATATTGCACCTATAAGTTTCATACCTTCACGACCCCTGGATTTCGTCTTTTCCATTCAAGCCTACGGACAATCCCTTGACGGGTATGGGGATTAAGCTCAATCACCCTTTGGAAAAAACTTTGATCAATTAGACTTGCAATTGTGGGCCGTGCTTTCACATCTTCGAGACTCGAACCGTGAACTGATGCAAAAATCGTTACCCCGGCATGAACAGCTTCCATAATGGCCTCACCATCTTCTTTTCTGCCGATTTCATCCACTACCAGTACCTCAGGACTCATGGACCGTATCATCATCATTAAACCTTCCGCCTTCGGGCACGAATCTAAAATGTCTACTTTCACACCAAAATCATGTTGTGGAACACCTTTAACAGACCCAGCGATTTCCGAGCGTTCATCAATAATTCCAACATTTTTTGATGGCATATTCTCTGTTTTTACTCCTAAGCTCATTTCCCTTGCCAAATCCCTCAAAAGCGTTGTTTTCCCTGTCTTTGGTGGACCGATAATTAACGTATGACACCAATTCCCACCTTGGTGAAGTTGCTTTAAAAAAGGTTTTGATACACCTTTTTTTTGTTTAGCTACTCGAATATTAAAGGAACTAATATCTCTAATTCCTTTCACTTCCCCTTTTTCCATCACAACCCTTCCAGCTAATCCAACCCGATGACCACCTGTAATAGTGATATACCCCCGCTTTAGTTCTTCTTCTAATCGGTAAACGGAATGTTTACTGAGTAAGCTCATCATTAAGATGGATTCTTTTTCTGAGAAAACAAATGGTGCTGCCTCATTTGGCAGTACATATGTCCTTTTGTAAGTACGAACTTCAACAGGACGGTTCACCCTCAGGCGAATTTCCTCTACTTCATTTAAAATATCTTTTGGCAGTTTTAAAGTTAACGCCCGGACATTTTCTGGAAGTACATGAAGGATTTCTTTCATATATTTTCCTCCTCCCATTAAAGGACAGGTTGTGTCTATTCTGAATATATGAGGGCGTGTCCTTTTTATGACATGAGGACAACAAAAATATAAGAAGTCCTTTTTAAAGTCTGAGGGAGTGGAGGAAGGTCTCGTAAAAAACATAAAAAAGACCCTATACAATCGATAGGGTCTGGTAGAACTAATTTTCTTTTGTGATCAGTTTTTTGACAACATCTATTAGGCTATCTTTATCTTCCATCCACTCTTCAAATGTTAAGCGGTCTGTACAGAAAGAACTCACTTCTAAGTCACCTTCATAAATATTAATGCAGTATACATCAGAGGAATGGGTGTAATATTGCATTTCAATATCTTCGTATAGGGGGTGTCTTCTCTTTTTCTGTCGTAATGCATTTTCAGTCTGCTTAATATGTTGTTCAACAAGCAGAACCAATTCCTCTTCATCCCATTCTTCGAATTGTTTCACATCCGAACAAAATGAGCCAAACTCTTTTCCATCTTTCTCCACTTCGACACAAACAATATCTTCTGAATACGAAAAGCAGCGCGCAGAAACACCATTTGAAAAAACTACTGGACTTTGTTCCATTTTGAGCACCCCTCCTTTTCCTTTATTACATTACACAATACAATATAATGACTAACGAGAAAAGGGGTGTGTACAGAAAAAAGGCTATTTTCAAAGAAAATAGATCAAAAGTAACAGAAAATTCTAAAAAATTAGATTTTTTAACAATACAAGAAAAAATCACAGCCAAATTGGAGGGCACTTTCATACTTTAATGTGACCCCCAAATTGACTGTGACACCTTATTTTTTTATGCTCTAGACACGTAAGAAGCACTTCGAGTATCTACGATTAAAACATCGCCTTCATTAACAAAAAACGGTACTTGAATTGTTAAGCCTGTCTCTAACGTTGCTGGTTTTGTTCCACCAGATGCCGTATCTCCCTTAATACCAGGTTCTGTATCCGTTACTTTTAACTGAACATTAAGAGGTATTTCTACACCAAGTGTTTCCCCCTGATAAGTCATTACTTGAACTTCCATATTTTCTTTCAGATATCTTAATTGTTCTTTAATTTGAATCTCCGGCAATTCCAATTGCTCGTACGATTCATTATCCATAAATGTATGTACGTCAGCACTTGCGTAAAGATATTGCATCCGACGATTTTCAATGTGAGCCTTAGCAACCTTTTCCCCTGCCCGGAAGGTTTTCTCCTGGACATTTCCATTTCTCATATTTCGCAATTTACTACGTACAAATGCTGCTCCTTTTCCTGGTTTCACATGTTGAAACTCCATCACTTGATAAATATCTCCATCCACTTCAATCGTTAAACCAGTTTTAAAATCATTCACTGAAATCATTTCAATTTCCTCCTGTATATATAAATTAATCGTATCCCTTTAGAAATGGTATTAAGAATCTGCTAAAATTAATAATTCTTTAGTGGACGATGAAAGGATTTTGTTACCTTCCTCTGTAACAACAACATCGTCTTCGATTCTAGTACCACCAAGACCTGCTATATAAATTCCAGGTTCCACTGTAACCACCATACCTGGTTCTAAGACCGTATCTGATTTAAATGATAACCCCGGTCCTTCATGAACTTCCATGCCGAGTCCATGTCCTGTGGAATGTCCAAAGTAATCACCATAACCTTTTTCTTTAATATAGTCTCTTGTTAAGTCATCTGCTTCTTTGCCTGTTATCCCTGCTTTAATTCCTGCAACACCTTTTAACTGTGCTTCTAAAACAGTATTATATATATTTTTCAGTTCTTCACTTATTTCTCCCACAGCAACGGTTCTTGTAATATCGGAACAATATCCATTATAATAAGCACCGAAGTCAAGAGTAACCAACTCTCCCTTTTCAATAACTTTTTCACTTGCAACTCCGTGAGGTAATGCAGAACGAAATCCGGAAGCCACAATAATATCAAAAGAAGAGGAGACAGCACCTTTTTTTCGCATAAAAAACTCCAGTTCATTGGATACATCAATTTCTTTTACCCCTGGACGAATATAATTAAGAATGTGGGAAAACGCAGCATCTGCTATATCCACAGCCTCTTGAATGATTTGAAGTTCCTCTGTGTCTTTAATCATTCGCATCTTTTCCATTAAACCGCTAACTGGAACTAATTTAGCTTTAATAGCCTGAGAATATGTATCATACGTCCCATAGGTAACATGGTCTTTCTCAAATCCTAAATTTTTAATTCCTAATGTTTTTACCTGTTGAGCTATTTCATCGTGGATTGGTCCTGTATGTTGAACAATGTCAAATCCGCTTGCCTGTTCTTTCGCCTGTTCCACATATCGAAAATCGGTTATAAACTTTGCGCCAGTTTCGGAAACGAGGGCAACTCCTGCAGTCCCTGTAAATCCTGTCATGTAGCGTCGGTTATAACTGCTTGTAATTAATAAGCCATCAATTTCATAACCCGCGAGCTGTTCTCTTAATTTATCAAGTCGTTTCATCCGCTCTCCTCCTAATCCATCCATTACATTTACTAAAAAAAACAGAATGTTCCAAAGAACATTCTATCACACGTATTTAGCTTTGAATAGCTTCACCGTCCTGTGTATTACGTTCCTGGTACTCGTAGGAAATGGAGTAACCAATAAAAAGGCCATAAATAAGATATAGGCAGATATTTGTAATAATTGTGTTTAGATCCAATTGGGTTAACGGTTTTAGTTCCGGAAACATAGGATTAAATAAGCCGAAGATTAGTATCCACAAAACGAGTCCAAACAACATTCCAGGCCACGTTTTATTGATTTTAGCAAAAATAAGTCGGTATATAAAAGCTGCACCTATTGAAACTAAGGATATAAATACAATACCAATTAGTTGACCTAACCACCCATGTTTCCATTCCCCCAGTGCCCACGGCATTAAAGCAAGTGCTGGCCCTACTCGAGTAAAATTTAAATAAAATGCTAGATAGCCAACAAGGCTCCAGATTAAACCTCCAAATACCCCAATTAATGCGACGGTTGAATTAAATGTCATACTCTCTTCTGATTTTTGTTGTTCTTGTTTCACTTTACATCACCTCAAAAGGTAGTATGTCCAGAATCTACCGTACTATAAAGAAAAGAAAACTTAATAACTTTAAATATTTTGATATATAACTGTGTTAGATTACTAATAAATAGGGAATAATAAATGTATGAATATCAATTTACAAATAAGTGCTTTTGATGGAGGGAATATCTACTTTAATGTAGAATAGAATAAATAAACAAACAGATGCTTCAATGCAGTTACCTTTAAAGCTTTGTATCAGAGGCATATTCCATAAAAGATTTTCATTCCACTAGATAAAAAAACCACGTATTATAGAGGACAGAAGAAAAGCGCAAGCGCCTAGGCTCACGAGCGTAGGGCAGTGCAGGAATGATAACAGAAGTCCGCTCTTTGACTTCAGTTGTCACTTCCGAAGTGCTCCGCATCGAGTAGTCGGTGGAGCTAACCATTGCCATACAAATAAAAGGAACTGAAAAAGTTGTAAGATACTTTTTCAGTGGCCACTATTTATACATTTAATTACCAAAAAGTCGGTTTAAAAAATTATTGGTAGGAGGTGTTCGAAAATGCTTCGTCATTCATACCACCCCCTCGTACTTACAATTATAGGATTAGCTATACTTGGGATAGGGGTAAGTTTCATCTCTCGACCTGGGGCTTTTATAACCCAAATCTTAATTACAATTGGTATAGTAGCTGTCATGATAATTCTCTTTAAGCGATTTCTGATTCCATGGATTATGAGAAGACAAAGTGGGTTGCAGCAGAATGGTATGTATGCACAGAAATCGCATGCTGCCAACTCCAGCAAACGACCTGTACCTTTCCCCGGAAAGAAAAAAGATAAGAAAAAGAGAATTACTAGACCACTTGTGAAGCGACAATCTAATGTTAAACTTACTGTCATTGAGGGAAAAAAGAACAAAAAGAAGAACCGAGCTTTATTTTAATGCTTGGTTCTTTTGTTTACAAACATGGGTTTTAGGCTATAGGTAAATAAAGGAGTTGATCAAAGATGGAGGGGTATCAAGGAATCGTCGTATCTGCCATTCCTACTGCATGGCTTGTGTTTTTCTTCCTTATTTTTATTGGTGCAATTTATTGGAATTATGATAAACGAATAGGATTTCAGCTCCTTTATCTAACCCTTTTATCCATATCCTTGGCCCATGTGATCATCCTGTACTTCCCCTATCTTTATACAGTAGATGCTCTATTACCTGTAATCCATCCTCAAGTTCAAGTTACGATGACTTTCTTTGCTTTTTTTATCCCTTTGACCCGAAATCGTCTTCAAATTTTCTTTTGTCTAGTACCACCTGTGGCCATGAGCTTAAGTTTAGTGGTTTTTTGGGGAACACCTGTGTTTTCCATTGTTGGGAGTATATTCCTCGGAGGTTTTATTATCTATACCTTCTACCGGACATTAGATTGGATCGGTTCCATGCCTGAACCATACTTGATTACTTTTTCCATCATAATACCAGTATTTTTGGCAGCACTGATCTATCCTTCTGAAACGTATCTCATCTATCCTGGAATCTTATTAGGTACAGGAATTGGTGCAGCCTGGGAAGCTTTTAAAGTGAGGATGAGTGTCCCCGAAGAGCATTCTTATAAAAAAGTGATTGCACTATTAGTAGGAGGAACAGGTTTAATGTTATTTTATGGATTGGATCAACTAATTTATCCTTGGATTCCAATTCCTCATATGGCTAGTGGCTTATTCCTCGGTCTCTGGATTAGTTTTATTGTACCTTTACTCTTAACAGGTTTAAAACTCTATCAAAAGGAAGGAAGAAGTCGAGTGTTTGTATAACTCGACTTTTTTCCTTCCTTTAAAATAATTCTCCCTTTTCAAGCTTGTGAAGGTGTAATTACAGCGACGATAAGGGGAGAGGAAAGGTTGCATTCGTCAAGGAACTAAGAAGCTCCCCCTTCAAATTTTCGTAGAAATGAAGTGCTGAGTAGTTCACTAAGTTTTCCTAGTAAGTCCAGGTCCTTAAAAAAGTCTCTGTACTATTCTCCCCCACATCTATTAGCTCCTTTTTTTCATCTTCCCCAATGGAGAACTTTGTTGTTGAAACATGCTGGGCTGGAATAAAAACAATATTTTTCGCATCATGTTTTGATATATATCGTTGATCATGTGCTGTTCTCATTGTTTCCACCATGGACGTAAGCATTGTTAATGCGTTATTTATTTCCTTTGGTTCTAGTTTAGATTGTGTTGGTGCAAGGCGAAAACCTAATACAGGACGTTTCATTCTTTTATACCTGCTTGCAAATAACCAAATTGGAAAGTTGCTCAGTACTCCACCATCCACAATAATCGATTCTTTCCCAACTTTATTCTTCAGTTTCACAGGTTCGAAGAAAAAGGGTAAACTACAGCTCATCCTTATCGCCCTTGCGACAGAGAAGTTCTCAGGAATAATTCCATACTTAGGCAAATCGTCCGGAATAACTACCAAACTGCCATTTGTCAAATCAGAGGCAACCATCTTTAGAGAGTCAGGTGGTAAATCCCTAAAAGTATTGACTCCCTTTGCCTGAAGTCTTTTCTGGAGCCACTCTTCCAAAGCTTCTCCCTGATACAGCCCCATTTTACGGTATAATCTTAGCCAACGGTAAAATGGGTAAAAAAATTGAAATGTGTTTTTATCTAAGAGTGAGGGTAATTCTAATTCTTCAAATAATTGGGCTATTTCATAACTCTTATATCCAGCTTTTACTAATGAAGCAGTAATAGCCCCTGCACTTGTTCCCGCAATCCTGTCAAAGGTTATGTTCCGCCGATCTAAGGCCTGTATTGCACCAACGAATGCAAATGCTTTTATACCTCCACCTGCAAAAACTCCATCTACTTTAAGCATGATTTCCCCTCCTACAATATATCTTAGTGTTGTATATTGTCATTCATGCTTATGGTAATGATATTTCATGAATTTTACTTTGAATTCCACATCAGTTCCCCAATCCAGCCTGACAATTCCTTGCTCATTTGCACTCGTGTTCGGTTGACCTACCAAAGTTCCCCGCAGCCGTGCTGCCACTTTCTCTACTAGATAACGCTCCGTTGTTTATCCGTTCATCGGGCACAACGCCACGTCCTGTGGCATGCCCGATATTAGGACGTCCTATCCGTTCATCGGGCACAACGCCACGTCCTGTGGCATGCCCGATATTAGGACGTCCTGTCCGTTCATCGGGCACAACGCCACGTCCTGTGGCATGCCCGATATTAGGACGTCCTGTCCGTTGAAGAAACGACTTGCTTTACTTAATTGAATAAACTTTTTTTTCTAAGAAAAGCGTAAGCGCCTTTGGTCACGAGCGTAGGGCAGTGGAGGAATGACAACAGAAGTCCGCTTTATGACTTCAGTTGTCACTTCCGAAGTGCCCCGCAGCGAGTAGGCGCTGGAGCTAGACAACTTGCCCGAAGGTGCAAAAACTTATACTTTCCTTTTAAAAAAAACAACCTAATCTGTATGATTAGGATTGCTCTTCCAGTTGTTCGTTTTTCTTTTGTACTTCACGGAGTTCTTCCAATCGATTTGGAATTTCTTCAAAATATTGAACGAGATCGCCAATCCGGTCAATGGCATCCCAACTTAAATGATGCTCAATCCCTTCCACATCTACATAAATATTCTCGTCATTTACACCTATAATCTTCATAAACTCTTCAAGCAATTCGTGACGGTATACCAAACGCTTACCAATTTTTTTTCCTTTAGGTGTCAACACAAGTCCCCGATATTTTTCATACACAAGGTACTGGTTTTTATCTAACTTCTGTACCATCTTTGTAACAGAAGATGGATGAACTTCTAATGCTTCTGCTATATCTGAAACTCTCGCGTACCCTTTATCTTCAATTAATGAATAGATTCGTTCCAAATAATCCTCCATGCTTGGTGTAGGCATGTTATTCCCTCCAAAATTCCAACGGATTGCAAAAATGTTGCTTGTCTAGTGAAAATTATACTATAAATAAAGATACGTTACTACTAACATGGGAAATTTGTTGCCTATTTTGGCAGAATAGGCGTTGTTAAGAAGTATTGAAACGTTATCGTAAGACAATAAAGGGATGTCCATGAAGGACATCCCTTTATCCGTTTATAAACCACACTTTAATTGGGCGTTACAGTTTGTGCATGTATTACAACCACCAATGTCTTCCACTGTTCCTTTACGGCAAACAGGACATGTGTCCCCAACTTCGCTTCCGTAAGTAACCGAAGTACTTCTTAAGTCAGAGATCGTTTCCACAAGGACAACTGGTTTCTTTGTTCCTTTTGTATCCTCAATTGGATCACCGGCAAGTTCCACAGCATACATATCATTCTCTTCCGCTTTCAAAGTCAATACTTGGGAATCACGGCTACCGTCCACATAAACTGTACCACCTTTTGCTCCTCCATTATAAAGTCGCTCGTAAACCTTCTTAACCTGGTCTACTGTATATCCACGTGGGGCATTTACTGTTTTACTTAATGAACTATCGACCCACCGTTGGATCACACATTGAACATCTGCGTGTGCTTCTGGTGAGAGTTCCATACTTGATACGAACCATTCTGGTAGATTATTTGGGTCCGTTTCTGGATATTTTTCAAGATATTGCTGTAAAATTTCAGCCTTTACTTCAATAAATTTTCCTAAACGACCACTTCTGAAATAGGAAAAAGAAAAGTAAGGCTCAAGTCCTGTGGATACACCAACCATGGTTCCTGTGCTTCCAGTAGGTGCCACAGTTAGTAAGTGAGAATTTCGAATCCCATATTTCAAGATTCCCTGCCTAATATCCTCTGGCATCTTTTTCATATATCCGGTATTAATATATTTCATTCTAAGATGTTGAGTTTCCTGATCATTACTTCCAACGAGGAATGGGAAACTCCCCTTTTCCTTCGCCAGTTCTATGCTTGTACGATAAGCTGTTGTAGCAATCGTTTCAAAAATCTTATCCACAAGCTCATTACCTTCCTCAGAACCATATACCGTTTCTGTGTGTATCAAAAGGTCATGTAAGCCCATTACACCAAGACCAACACGTCTCTCTCCCTTTGCCTGTTTCGTGTTATCCTCAAGGAAATAAGGAGTTGCATCAATAACGTTGTCTTGAAGACGCACCCCAGTTGCAACAGTTTGTTCCAGTTTCTTGTAATCTACTATCCTTTTCTCCCGATCTGCCATTTCAGCTAAGTTTACAGCTGCTAAATTACAGACAGAATAAGGGGCAAGTGGCTGCTCTCCACAAGGATTAGTTGCAACAACCTTTTGACCATAAGCTTTTGCATTGGTCATTTCATTTGCATTATCAATAAAGAAGATCCCTGGCTCAGCTGAATACGTAGCACATATATTAATGAGATTCCAAAGTTCTTTCGCTTTTATTTTCCGATATGTCCGGACACCAAACCCTAAAGCTTGCCACTCACGAACATCACCATATTCATGCCATTCGCGATTGTAGGCTTCCATTTCCTCTTTATTGTAGTTTTCCACATCAGGGAAACGGAGGGCATATTCTTCATCCTTTTCCACAGCTTCCATAAAATCTTTTGTGATACAAACAGAGATATTTGCACCTGTTAAAAATTCGGAGTTGTTTACTGTATAAGTACCACCAGTTCGGAGTTTTTCCTCCGCCTCATGAATAACTTTCGCATCAAAGCCACCGTTTCCGGGGATGTGCTTATAGTTAAGAATACTTTGATACATGGCTTCTTCAAGCTCCGTTAATGGAGTAAATTTCAATTTCTCCTTAATGAGGCGTTGAATATGATTATCTTCTGTATTTTCAAGTAAGTATCGTAAAATTCTCGGATTCTGCATTTTAGAGATGATAAATTCTAAAATGTCAGGATGCCAATCGGCCAGCATAATCATTTGAGCTCCACGTCTGCTTCCACCCTGTTCCACTAAATGAGTAAGCTTCGCAATATCATCTAACCATGACACGGAACCGGAAGATTTACCATTGACCCCACGTGCCAATGTATTTCGTGGTCTTAGCGTAGAACCATTTGTTCCTACTCCACCACCGCGGCTCATGATTTCCATAACTTGCTTCCGGTGCTCCGAGATTCCTTCTCTGGAATCTGCAACAAACGGCATCACATAACAATTAAAATACGTCACGTCCGTTTCTGCTCCTGCTCCGTATAAAACCCTTCCTGCTGGAACAAAGTTCATGTTTACAAGCTCATGATAGAATTTTTCAAAGGATTCTTCCCGTTTTTCACGGTTCGTTTCAACCTCAGCTAATCCTCGGGCATTTCTCTTTGCGATTTGTTCGTAATAGATTTCAAGAGGTTTGTCGATTGTGTCAAGGGAACGATAGACCATTCCAGTTTTTTTCTCTTCTGGATCTTCTAAAACACCAAGGAATTCTTCCTCCACAGCAATCTTTGCCCGGTTTTCCTCCCAATCCAACTCAACGACAAACCCATATCCACGGGCGGGAAACTTTGGATCTGGTTTAACAGTTAAAACAACAAAGTCCCCTTCCTTTAAGGTTTTCTTCTCGGTGTCTTTAAACGTATAGCGGTCTAACATGACCAATCGTGATACTCCACTTTGTTTCAACTTCATATCAGGAGTAATCGGAAATACTTGCGGAAACTGTTCAATATCACGGTTCAGTTCCGCTACGTTGATCGTCTTTTCAGACATAAACGTAGTCATAGGCATACGTCCCCTTCCATAAAAAAAATGTCGTTTTAGCACCTCAACTTTGAGATTTTATCTCTAAATCTAGTTGTCGTAGATCAATCTATAGATGTATTGGCAACATATACCAACTTCTTAGTTTGCTTGTTTTACTATAGCATAAATTCGATGTGTTCATCAATATATAGTGTGTATATTAGATTAAAAAATACTATATATTGATAAATGGTGATGTGTTACTTGTTTTGTCAACTACTATATGTACAGTTAATTCCATGAATAAACGAGATATTTTAAGATAATGACCGATTCCTTTGAAGTTATGACCGTTTTTGTCATTTTTAATAAAAAATAGTCGAACGTTGATATACTTGGATTTCTTTGACCTAAGTGAGGAAGGTTCTATCCCAACTCAGTTATCATATAATAGATTACTAGATTAAAATAACAAAAAACCATTAAAAATCAAATCAAAAATTCCTAAATTTCAACAAGTCTGCACAGGAAAAAAGTCTCATTTTTCCAAATGAAAACATGCCGTATTTACGGCATGTTATAGGTTAAGTTTTAAAATTCCATCTATCTGTACCATACTTCGTTTCCACAAGTTGAGATACTTCCTTTTCCTGGTCCTCGGTTAAGCGGATTGGTTCCAGTTGAATATCCAGTCCTTTCTCAAAACCTTTTTTCATTGCCTGCTTCATTTCTTCCAGATGAATATGTTTATCGGTTAATTCGTTTATAGCAACAGCCTTTGATTTAAAAGCTCGTTGCATTCTTTCCCGAACTTTTTGGCTCGGATATTGAAAGACATCAAAGAGTTTATCTTCATTAAGAGAAAGGATAATGGAACCATGCTGAAGTATTATACCCTTTTGTCTTGTTTGTGCACTTCCTGCAATCTTCCTTCCTTCCACCACCAGCTCATACCATGACGGTGCATCAAAGCATACGGCTGAACGTGGACGCTTTAAGCGATCCTTTTCCTCCTCTGTTCTTGGAATTGAGAACTCTGCCTGAAGACCAAGTAGTCGAAACCCCTCAAGTAAGCCTTCCGAGATGACCCTGTATGCCTCGGTCACCGTTCCAGGCATTTTAGGATGTCCTTCTTCCACAATGACGCTATAAGTTAATTCATCATCGTGGAGTACACCTCTCCCCCCTGTTGGTCGCCGAACAAAACCTAACCCGTGTTTTTCCACGGCTGACAAGTCAATTTCCTTCTCAACTTTTTGAAAATAACCGACGGACAATGTTGCCGGATCCCATCCATAAAACCTTACCACAGGTGGAATTTTTTTCTCGCGGTGCCAATCCATCAATTTCTCGTCTAAAGCCATATTATACGCTGGTCCCTTCAGACCGGAATCTAAGTAATACCAAGTTTCCATTATGTATTTCCTCCTGAAATTGTGATAAAGCTGTTCGTATCCATCCACCGGAAAAATGGATTATAATTTCAAAATTTAAATTATCTTAAGCGCACGTGATACGATTTTTAATACAGTTAATAAATTTTAGGATGATCAGTCTATACTCGTCAGCGTAATGCTTTTTTATTCCGTGTGACATCATCATCAAAATGTTTGAACAACTTCTATCATACAAAAAAAAAGATAATCCTCCAAATCACTTGCTTAATTTTCAAGAAAGGGATTTATTGGCGTTGCACGTTTTGATTTTTCCGTATATCATTTAATATGGAAGAAAGAGAATAGATAGAGAAAAAAGGAGTGGGAAGCTACATGCCTTGGTTGTTAATTGCTACAACAATCGTTTTAATTATTTTCATCGTTATCCGCTTAAAAAAGCCTAGCTATTTAAAACCTTTAGTTCAAGAAGATTTTAAAAAGGACTACCGAAAAGCGCAATTGATTGATATAAGGGAAGAAAGGGAATTTAAAACTGGCTATATTTTAGGTGCGAGAAACATTCCACTTTCTCAAATGCGCCACCGAGCCACTGAAATACGTCCGGACAAGCCTGTTTATCTTTATTGTCAAAATGGAACACGTTGTATCCAGGCAGCGAAACTTCTCCGAAAAAAGCGCGGTGTGGAGGAAGTCATCATGCTTAAAGGCGGATTCCGTAAATGGTCTG
This sequence comes from Evansella tamaricis, assembly GCF_019042215.1. Taxonomy (GTDB): domain Bacteria; phylum Bacillota; class Bacilli; order Bacillales; family Salisediminibacteriaceae; genus Evansella; species Evansella tamaricis. The sequence continues at coordinate 33,418 of NZ_JAHQCS010000095.1, forward strand.
GTAAGGTTAAAAAATAACCGGAAAAAGGTAAAAGTCGTTTTTGAGTAGGATATCTAATAACTCTAAAACGGCTTTTTTTATATGTGAAATAAGATGTCCTGCGGGACATGATTCAGGCTGTTGAGAAAGTCTCAACAGCCTTTTGTATCTTCTATTAAATTACTCCGTTGATTTCCTTTGTATATCGTAAAATTGGTTTTCTGGCAGCAGTTGTTTCATCTAAGCGATCAATCACGGTATGGTGTGGAGCTTCCTGAACGATCTCGGGATTTTCCTCCGCTTCTTTCGCGATCTGAATCATCGCATCCACAAACTCATCTAACGTCTCCTTCGACTCTGTTTCTGTTGGTTCAATCATTAAACACTCTTCCACATTTAGGGGGAAGTATATTGTTGGCGGATGGTACCCGAAATCAAGAAGACGCTTTGCAATATCCAACGTACGAACACCAAGTTTTTTCTGCCTTCTTCCAGAAAGAACAAATTCATGTTTACAGTGTTTTGTATACGGTGCATCAAAATATGGCTCTAAGCGTCGGAACATATAATTAGCATTTAGAACGGCATATTCAGATACTTTCTTAAGACCTTCTGGTCCCATCGTACGGATATACGTGTACGCCCTTACGTTAATTCCAAAATTTCCATAGTAAGGCTTCACTCGACCGATGGATTCAGGAATATCATAGTCGAAATAGTACCAATCTCCATCTTTGGCAACCAATGGCTTCGGCAAGTATGGAATGAGATCTTTTTTTACGCCAACAGGACCTGAACCAGGACCTCCGCCTCCATGTGGTGTGGTGAATGTTTTATGCAAATTCAAATGAACGACGTCAAATCCCATATCCCCAGGACGGGTAATTCCTAAGATGGCGTTGGAATTGGCTCCATCATAATAAAGTTTTCCACCTGCTTTATGGACAATTTTTGCCATCTCCACAATCTGTTCTTCAAATAATCCTAATGTATTCGGATTCGTTAACATGAGAGCAGCCGTATCATCACCAACCACTTCCCGTAAATGATCTAAATCCACGAGACCTTTCTCATTGGACCTTACGGTGACAGAATCAAATCCTGCCACAGTAGCTGACGCCGGATTTGTACCGTGTGCCGAGTCGGGAACAATGACTTTCGTCCGTTGATAATCTCCATTTGCCTCATGGTAAGCACGAATCAACATTAACCCAGTCCATTCTCCATGAGCACCAGCTGCAGGCTGTAAGGTCACTTGGTCCATCCCTGTGATTTCCCCAAGAGATTCCTGTAATTTATACATGAGTTCCAGTGCCCCTTGAATCGTCTCTTCTGACTGATATGGATGAAGGTGAGCAAACCCAGGATAACGGGCAACGTCTTCATTAATTTTAGGGTTGTATTTCATCGTACAAGATCCCAATGGATAAAAACCAGAATCCACACCATGGTTTCTTCTTGATAATGCTGTGTAATGTCTTACCAACTGTAGTTCAGAAACTTCAGGAAGTTCTGCTTCCTTTTCTCGCTGATACTCTTCTGGAATTAATTCATTTATATCCACCTCAGGAATATCTAATTCCGGTAAACTATGTCCGATTCTTCCCTCTTGGCTCACTTCAAAAATTAACGACTGATCTTGTGACTTCATTTGATTCCCCCCAATACAGATGCGAAATGATCGATTTCTTCCTTTGTACGAAGCTCTGTTACAGCAACGAGCATCAGATTCTCTTTTTCAGGGTAATCACGGGAAAGATCATAACCACCTAATACACTATGGTTTAACAACTCCTTATTTACCTCTGTAACACTTTTCGGAAGACGTATCACAAACTCATTAAAGAATGGTTTGTCATAAACGATCTCTACTCCATTATTTCTTAATGCTTCCTTAGCATAATTTGCCTTTTGAACGTTTTGTACTGCCATTTCTTTTACACCTTGTTTCCCAAGTGCAGTCATAGTAATGGAAGCTCCTAAGGCGTTCAATGCCTGATTAGAACAAATATTACTTGTAGCTTTATCACGACGAATATGTTGTTCCCTCGCTTGAAGAGTAAGGACAAATCCCCTTGCTCCATGCTGATCCGTCGTTTGCCCCACTAGTCTTCCAGGAACTTTACGCATCAATTTTTTCGTTACGGCAAAATAACCGCAGTGTGGTCCACCTAGCTGCATTGGAATACCAAATGGCTGAACATCGCCAACAACCACATCAGCACCAAACTTCCCAGGTGGCTGCATAATCCCTAAACTCAATGGATTAGAAGAAACAATAAACAGACCTTTCCCTTGATGGGCAATTTTTTCAATCGCAGCCAGATCTTCTATATTCCCTAAAAAGTTTGGGTATTGAACAATGACACTCGCAATATCACCATTGTGTTTTGTCGCCAGATCTTCTAAATCTGTTACCCCATCTTTTTCATCCACTTCCACCACAGTTAAATTTTGACCTTTTGCATTGGACTTAAGAACTTCACGGGACTCAGGGTGAACAGTTTTTGAAACAAGAATCGTTTTTTTCTTCGTCTGCCCGGCACTCATCATTGCCGCTTCTGCTAGTGCAGTTGGCCCGTCATACATGGAAGAATTGGCAATGTCCATCCCAGTCAATTCACAAACCATCGTTTGGAATTCAAAGATAGCCTGCAATTCCCCTTGGGAAATTTCCGGTTGATATGGTGTATATGCCGTATAAAATTCAGAACGTAACAACATATGGTTTACAACAGAAGGGATATAATGTTCATATACTCCTGCTCCCAAAAAGGAAGTGTATTGTTTAACATTTATGTTTTTTTCTGCAAGACGGGACATTTCTTTAACAAGTTTTGTTTCATTTAGTTCCTTTTCTATTTTTAACTGACCATTATATCGGATTTCCTTTGGTATATCTGCAAAAAGTTCCTCGATGGAATCAATCCCAATAGTCTCCATCATCGCTCTTTGATCCTGTTCTGTCATTGGTAAATAGCGAAATTTCATTTTTTCATCCCCCTTAGCTGACTATGCTCGCTTATAAAATGGTGTTGCTACAATTTTTGCTTTTAAACGTTTCTTACGCACTTGAACTTCCACTTCTGTATTCAATGCTTTATATTGTTGGTCCACTAACGCAAGACCAACATTCTTTTTTAACGTGGGAGATTGTGTTCCTGTTGTGACAAAACCTATTTTCTCACCATCTTTAAAAACTTCATAATCAGTTCTAGGAATGCCCTTATCAATCATTTCAATTCCAACGAGTTTTCTTGGGGGACCCTCTTCCTTTTGCTTCTTCAATACTTCTTTCCCAATGAAGTCCTCTTCTTTATCCGTTTTAACAGCAAATCCAATTCCTGCCTCCAGTGGGGAGATATCTTTTGAAAGTTCTTGGCCATATAAAGCTAGACGGGCTTCAAATCGTAATGTATCCCTTGCACCAAGACCGCATGGTAGAATTCCGTCCCCGTGACCAATTTCTAGAATGGATTTCCATAATGAAACGGCATCTTCCGGTTTACAGTAGATTTCAAATCCGTCTTCCCCTGTATAGCCTGTTCTTGAAATAAGAACTTCTTTTCCAGAGAGTTCAACCCCTTCCCGAAACTTAAAGAATGTGATCTCTGAAAGGTCAGTCTTTGTTAATTGTTGTGTAATTTTTTCTGCTAACGGTCCTTGAACAGCAAGCTGGGCATACTGATCTGATACATTAGTTACTTCCACATCAAATCCTGACATATGCTTTAAAAGCCACTCATAATCTTTTGTAATATTAGATGCATTTACAACTAGGAGAAAATCTTGATCTCCCCTTTTGTATAAAACAAGGTCATCCACTGTTCCACCAGTTTCATAACACATGGCATTATACTGACAAGCCCCGTCCTTTAACTTACCAACATTATTCGTGAGCATTTTTTGAAGATATGGTAGGGCACCTTTACCCTTCACTTCTATTTCTCCCATATGGGAGACATCAAAAAGGCCTGCTTTTTTACGAACTGCCTCATGTTCCCCTTTAATACTCGTAAATTGCACTGGAAGGTCCCAACCACCAAAATCGATTGTCTTTCCATTGTGCTCCCCATAAACTTCATACAACGGTGTTCTATTCCCTGACAATGCTTCCACCTCCGATTTCTATAAAATACTATTAATGTTTATAAGATTACAACCCTTCATACTTTGCCAAGCTAATCAAAATACAATGATTACTGTAAGAAAAGCGCAAGCGCCTATGGTCACGAACGTAGGGCAGTGGAGGAATGACAACTAGAAGTCCGCTCTTTGACTTCAGTTGTCACTTCCGAAGTGCCCCGTAGCGAGTAGGAATGGACTGTAAAAGTGGAAAAGCACCACTTTTTCAGTTCCCTTGCGAGTTGGCGATTGAACTAGACAATGCCCGAAGGTGCAAAACTTATAAATTCTTACCTTTCAAAAAAGGCATGAAAAAAGACAGAGACGTGCCCTTTAATGAGCATGTCTCTGTCGTCATTACCTGAGAGTTTCCCTTTTAAGTTGACTATTGGGAGACATTTCATCTCATCCAATACAACCGTAAAGGTTTCCCCTTGGGTGTCCCGAATGGTTTCAGGATCTTTCCAGAGGTGCGTCCAACAAGAGTCTTTTTGCCTGAGAGATTCACTGGTATTATTACAGTTTGCTCCTTCGGCGTCCTCATCATTCCCTTTTTAAAAATGGATTGATGAAGATCTCTCCCCTTGCTATCATTCGCTTATTTGCATTATTAGTAATCCCATACTTATGAAATGTGACGGAATCGTTCATACTAAGAAACAGTCATCTTTATCGTTTCAATTAGTAATGGTTTTTAACTACGTTATTATGGTACCACTTAATTAAAATTCAATAAAGATTTTTTTCTGTAACCTAGATTCATTTTTTTCAAGAAACGTAACTTCGTTTTCAAGAAAGGAGAGAACGATAGTGATTCCTAAAATTCACTTTGACCAAGAATGGGTAGATCAGTTTGAAAATTCACTTGAAAACAACAAAGGGTGGGGGAACTGGACCAAATACAAAATGGCTTTAACAGCTGGAAAACAGAGCCTTGTGAGTGATTTCCAAGGGTTAGTTGCGCCAAAATATTTGCCCACATTAAATATTTACCCTCACCAATATGAAACGGCGGAGGCTGTTATTGAAAAAATGAATGGGAAAGCTATTTTGGCCGATGAAGTTGGTTTAGGGAAAACCATCGAAGCAGGCTTAGTATTAAAAGAATATATGATTCGTGGGCTTGTTAAAAAGGTACTGATTCTCGTGCCAGCGTCGCTCGTTACCCAGTGGTGTCGGGAATTAAATGAAAAGTTTTATATCCCTGCCATTGAACAACGCAAAAATCCGGCATGGGAGCAAATAGATGTGACGGTTACTTCCATTGATACTGCCAAGAGGGAACCACATGCATCTGTCATAAAAGAAATTGATTATGATTTTATCATTATTGATGAAGCACATAAACTAAAAAATAAACACACAAAAAACTATCAATTTGCCAGAAGTTTAAAGAAGAAATTTTGCTTGCTATTAACTGCCACACCAGTTCAAAATCGTTTGAGTGAAGTGTTTCATCTGATTTCCCTTTTGAAACCAGGCCATTTAGGGGATGAGACTAGCTTTGAACAAAAGTATAAAGAAGGAAATGATCATGATCAGTTAAACCAATTAATCCAAAAGGTGATGATACGAAATCGCCGTTCGGACTCTGGGATGGATTGGCCCAAAAGAATCGTACAGACAGTTCCGATTTCTTTTTCTGAAGGGGAGAAAAATCTCTATGACTTGGTTAGTGAAATGAAACACCGATGGTCAAACAGTGTAGAAGCCCAAGGGTTAGCATTTACGACCTTAACTTTGCAGAGGGAAGCGTGTTCCAGTCGGGAAGCTGTCTTTATGACGCTTAAAAATCTCATGGAGCAATATGGTGAGAACCCTAATGTCATGGAAGAATTGAATAAAATTGCAGAGCAAATCAATGAAGTGACAACCAATTCAAAGGCGGAAAGAGCCTTATCTATTATTCAAGAGTCTGATGAAAAAGTTATCATTTTCACAGAATATCGTGCCACACAATTATATTTGCAATGGTATCTCGCTCAAAATGGTATCCGTTCTGTGCCATTTCGAGGAGGATTTAAACGGGGAAAAAAGGATTGGATGAAGCAGTTATTCCGTGACCATGCCCAAGTTTTAATAGCAACAGAAGCAGGTGGTGAAGGAATTAACTTACAATTTTGCAGTAAAATGATTAACTATGATCTCCCGTGGAATCCCATGAGAATTGAACAACGAATTGGGAGAATTCACCGTCTAGGACAAGAACATGATGTGAAAATCTACAATTTTGCGGTAAAGGGAACCGTGGAAGATCATATCTTGCAACTCCTATATAAAAAAATCGGCTTATTTGAAGGGATTATCGGGGAATTGGATGATATCCTTGAGAAATTCTCGGAAAACCAGTTTGAGGATCATGTTTCAAAAATTATTCTCGACTCTGAATCAGAAGGGGAAATTCGAGTGAAATTGGATAATCTCACTTCCATTCTTGCAAGATAGAAAGGAGATTCTAATGCAACAACAAGAGATTCATCAGTATATTAAAAATTTTTTTATTGAAAATGAAAGCACGATAACAGAAGAATCAGATGGTCATTTGTTCATTCAATTATCGGTTGAAATGGATAAAGCATTAATGAACCGTCCATTTTACTGGCACTATGTGGAAAAAATGGGGGGAGTACCAAATCCAATGCAATTGAATTTAATAACGGACTCTTCTAAAGTGCCTGAAGACATGAAGGGGGAAAAAATACATTTTGGATCCCCTAGACTACACCAGATCTTTCAAACCGCAAAACAATTGGGGAGCCATTCCCTCCTTTATGAATCAGTAAATACTAATGGATCCACGGTACCATTAAAACCATGGATCGTCTTAAATGGGGCAGTTTCCTACTGTTGTGATCATAAGAAGGACTATTTTTTTTCTATTGGTCTAAGCCTCATAACCGGGGAAGTCATCCATGATTTCCACGAACTCATTAAAGCAAAAAATTTGCAAGAACAAATCCCTAATTACTGTTTTACAATGACCCCAATCATCAGACCAATTTCCGGAATTGAGCGAATAAAGCGGTTGTTAATAGAAGATCTCGAACAACAGGATCATCAGTGGGCGGAAAATGCACGAAATCGCCAAAAGCAAGACGAACAGCTTCTAGAAGCTTTTTATGAAGGTCAAGAGGAGAAGGGGGATTCATATTACGATGAGAAGAAAGCAATCAAATCTCAGTATGAACCTTCGATCAATATTTCAATCATTAATGGCGGGTTATTTTATTTTTTCAATCACCCGCACCATCACCAAGGACATTCCTTTCATTAAGATTTGTTCTCCGATTCCCACTTCTATGGGACGGAGAGCTGTTCATTCCAAACAATAAGAGGCTAGGACATAAATAAAGTGTTTAATCAAAAATACGAACAACACACAACCTTAGCGAAGTATATTTCATAGCTAATGATTGCATCAACTATCATCATTTTGTTCATATTTCTCCTTTTATCAAAACACTTTTGTCCCAGCCTCAAGGAAAATTATTTTTTCGTGCGACGGAAAGATTGTGAAATAGCAAATGGGACCAACCCAAACCAGCGGTGACTTCTCGGCGGTTGAACACTTTTTCTTTCTTCTCGTTTCGCCTTCCGCTCTTCTTTTGGTTGGTTAGTATACGTTACAAACTGTTGTGTCATGAACTTTACATAATCATTTGTTTTCATTAGCCTCACACCCACTTTTCCAATCTACTATAAGGATTTCCACCATTATATATTCTTATACCCAGTTTAATACTGGATATTTACCCCTTCCATCCATAGAGATATTTCTCCGGTGTCTTTATTAAAGTGGAACTTTGCTCGGCGTACTTTTCCAATTGATGAGAAGGCTTCCAGTAAAATTAGCTCCCCGTCTTTTACTTTAGTTACTTTATAATTTACACTTCCCGTTTCATATTGAATTTTTCCAGCCACTAAACTACCATTTTCTTCTTCCTGTGATAACTGATGAAGAAGATCCTCTAAGCTAGTCATTAACAAATTATCTAGTGTATTCCATTCCTTTTCCAATTGTAAAAAACGTTTCTCACTTTCGTATACACTAAGATAGTGGATAAAAACTAGAGATAAGAGAAACAACATAAAAACAGCAACTAACAATGCCATTCCCCGTTCATTAGTCATCCCATTTCCCTCGATTCCTATCAGGGTGCGGTATGTTACGAACATAACATTCATCACCTATCCCAATAATCGTTAGTTTAATCCCATTCCCCACCACTTCCACTTGGAACTGTTTAACGTTTTGCAAAAACACTTCATGGCCTGTTCTGTTAACTCTTCTTCGAACCTTATCTTCATACAATTCAAATTGGATGGTAGCACCATCTTCTGGTCTATCATAGAACAGCACCGTTTGCTGAGGGTTTGTCCAATAATTGGCACTTCTTCGAAAATCCATTTGAAGCTGCGAGAAAAATAAGACTCTTTCTTCATGTCGGATCGTTTCAATATTTTCTTTACTTAATACACCAAAGGTAAGTGGAAAAACCGAGATAATAATTAGCAGGATAGAGAAACTAATAATTACCTCAATAAGAGTCATTCCATCCTCTTTCTTTTTTACCAAGTAAGCACCTTTCATAATAACGTCCATTTCCCCCTTCCCAGTAAGCACAAATGACAGTTCTACCATTACTGAAAACGGAATGGATTTGATATTCCACTCCATCATTGACAATGGAGAGTTCTTCTTCCACATTCCCATTGGATTTGAGGTCGTAGATTTCCTTATTTAAGAATTCTTCGATATACCGTTCTTGCCTTATAGTCAACCTTTCCTGTTGCACTGTCACAAGTGCTGGAAGAATCGTTGAAACAGCAATAGAAAAAAGGAGCAAAGCACACATTACTTCAATATACGAAAACCCTTTATTATTTATCAAAGTAAAAACGCCCCCTGACAAACTGAAAAACTAAGGTATACTTTTTTCCGGAATAGTAAAAATGAATCGTTCCAGTTGAATGTAAATTTCCACTCGTTAGGTAGCGAATATTATCCATATCTAAGGATCCTTTCGTTACTCTTAATCCCTTGGGCAATGATCGTCTTACAAACACTGTAGTTCCATGGCGGACAATGTACTCATTGGTTGTTGGGAAAAACGCTACACTTACAAGCATCCCTTTTGAAATAGCAGTCATTTGTGCTTCATACAAATCTTTTTCCAATTGTTCAAAGAAGTAGTCCAGATCATTTGTTTGTGCCACGCCGTTAAATTGAGGTGACGATATGAGGAGGATCGTCGTAATTAAAAATAAGACCATACACGTTTCGGTCAATGTATATCCCCACTCTTCATTAATCCTTCTCCCTTTATGATTCATCTTTCACGATTTTACCATTGGAAAGTTTTAATCCGGTTCCATCTGGACATTGAAGTGTATCCACGTAATCTGGTTTTAGAACACTTAAATCCGTTACCTTCTGTCCTTTTTCTATCTCATAAGCAATCATTTGTGCACTTACAAGGTCAATGGTGGCTTCACATCCCTTACTCCTTGCCATTTCCTGATTTTTTCCTAAATTAGGAACTGCAATTAAAAGTAAGACTGAAATGATCACAAGAACGATCATCATTTCAATTAGGGTAAATCCCTTTCTATTTTTTAAATATCTCATTTTTATTTTCCTCATTTTCTATACTCCTTTAAAGGTTAATCCGATAAGCTTTGTAAAAAAATCTATCATAAATGCCTACCTTTCGATATAATGGACATGTCTATTAATTGTTACGCTTTTGTTAAAGGTTCCATTCAAACAGCAGAAATGTGATTGAAGTATACATCACATCAGCATGGAACGATAACAGTGCCAAATGTTAATCAAATGGGGGTAATTTTGTTGCTAGATCAACAGCTTTATGAATTACTTAAAGAGGATTTTTACAATGGTTTACAAAGGTCGCTCACTACAGAAGAAAAAGAATTATTGCGTTGGATTAGCTACAAGGAATTCCGTCTAAATGGAATAACACTGGAAACAAAACTATAATTATATTGTTATTCCGCCTCTTTAGTCCATTGCTAAAGGGGTTTTAATTTTTTATTAACCTACCATCCATCTACTATATGGAATATTGGTAACATCATCGATAAAAAAAGGAACATAACCACAATTCCAATCAGACCAATTAACATAGGTTGCAATACTGTCATACCATGCTGTATCCGATCAAATGTTGTTCGAAATAGGAAATTAGCATACTTCTCCAATTCCTTCCCGATGCTCCCTTTAGCCTCTCCCAAGGCAATAATAGATGACAATTGCCCTTCAAAATACGTACGTTTCTCTATACTTTCAGACAATAAATCTCCGTTTATTAAGTCCTGCATAATACTTGTTGCTTCTATTTGAAAAAAAGGTAATTGGGAATCTTCTTGTAAAATGACTAAAGCACGATGGAGAGAAAAACCATTCACCAATAAAGGAGCAAGTTGTGAGGCAAGGTAATACGTTAAAATTGTTTTCATTACAGGACGGATGAATGGAATTTTCATACAAAAATGAATCTGTTCATAAACACTTTTTCTACGGAACCAAATAATAACTAAGAAGATTATTCCTAGGAGGACTAATAAAACCGGTAACTTAAAGATGGACAACAGGACTATAACAAGTTTTGTCATGACCGGTAATTCTTGGTCCACGGATTCAAAAAAAGCCAAAAAGTGAGGAAATACACCTTCAGATAGAATGCTCCCCATTATGATTAAGCCCACGAACAAAAATAACGGATAACTTAACACTTTCTTGCCCTTATGGGACAATTCATGCTTTTTTTTTAAGATAGAAGATCCATTCATTAATCCCTTTTTTAAATCTCCGTATCTCTCCGACAAATGGATAATGTTTATTACTTCTTTTGAGAATCCCCCCGCCGATAATTGTGGTGCCAAATCATCGCCAGCTTCTAAAGCCAAATACAAATTCCTGCACCAATCTTTACGTTTGCCTTTCTCAAATTCCATTAATAGTTGCAAAGACTCTGATAAACTATATCCTTCATCAAATAAAGAATGTAGTTGGAGGAGCCAATCACTCCTAGCTAAGTTATTTCTAAAAACTCTTTTTCCCACTCCATTCAATACCACCTTTCCCACCGATTTTACGGAATTCCTCTTCACTCAGATAACCTAAAGCGATCCCTTTTAATATCATTTTAGATAAAGTAATTATGTTTACTGCTGGTACTTCCCCCTTGCTTAAACTTGAAGTTACTGCGTCTAACTTATCCCCTGTGAGAATCTCATAAATAGCACCTCTTCTTCTGGACCTTTGTTTTCTACAATTGGGCTCACAAGCTGAACCGCAGTGTGGGCAAACGATATCAACTAATTGCTGAGCAACGATTCCCCGTACTGTCTCCTTTATATCTGCAGGGTTAATTCCTAATTCCTGAAGTCTTCTGACAGCATTTATAGTGGAGTTACAGTGAAGCGTGGAAAGGACCAGGTGCCCCGTCATGGCGGTTCTTACAGCCATTTCTGCCGTTTCCTTATCACGTATTTCTCCAATCATAATCAGGTCTGGATCATGACGCAATAAACTTTTTAGTCCTGTGGCATAAGTAATTCCAGCCCGTTCATTAATCTCCATCTGTAAAAATTCGTCATACTTTTGTTCAATTGGGTCTTCGAGGGTAATAATATTCCTTTTCATCTTGTGAAAACTGTTGTGGAGTAATGAATAGATAGTGGATGTTTTTCCTGATCCAGTGGGGCCACAAATAATAACAAGTCCATGGGATTGTTGGGTTAATTGAAGTAATAGACGTGATTGAGAAGGGAATAAAGAAAGGTGTTGAATCGTTTGGTGGTTATCATGTGGAAATAATCGAATTACTAACGTCTCATGAAAAGAGGAAGGGAATGTGGATAACCGAATGGAATACCTTCTTGTGGTAAGGGGGATTTCCAGTGCGCTGTTTTGAGGTCTTCGCCGTTCACCTACATCCATACCTGAGATGAATTTCAAATGTCCAATAATTTTTGTCATCGTTAAAACGGGTAGAGTTTCTATTTCCACTAATTGACCGTCAATTCGAAATCGGATGGAAGCCATTTTCTCCATCGGGACAAAGTGAATATCTGAGGCGCGAAAAGCTACTGCTCTGAGTAAAATATCTTTCATTTTCCGTTCAACTTCCATGTCATTTATCACCAACTTTCCATACTTTGGTTTTTTCTAGCAATTTCATTATTCCATTTTCTATCGAAAAAATCATTTCTTTTTCACGGTCAAATGTGTATATTTTGTTAACATTGTGGAACCTTAAAGTTATAGCATATTGGGATGTAGCCAAGCGGTAAGGCAACGGACTTTGACTTCGTGACGCGTAGGTTCGAATCCTGCCATCCCAGCCATACATAAAATGCCCCAACCACTGATCAGTAGTTGGGGCACTTTCATTATTTCTTATTTCGTACGCAGTTCTTCCACATCTTCTTTTAATTTCTCCCGTGTATCTTCAATTTCACTTACAACCTTCTGAGCAAGTTTTTTGCCTTCTTCTTTTTCGGAATCAATTGTATCTTTTACATCATTTAATAATTCTTTACCTGAGTCCGACGCTTTTTTGCTGACTTCTTCTGTTTTCTCTGCGAGACGATCCCACTGATCTTTGGCAACCCTTGTCCATTCGCTTGACTTATCCTTCGCTAACTGTCCGTACTCTGTCCCTTTTTCCTTGGCAACATTCGTGAACTCAATCGTTTTATCTTTAGCAACTGTAGCCTTTTCATTAATATCACTACGTAATTCTTTCCCAGCTTTTGGTGCAAATAACATGGCAGATGTTGCTCCAATTACACCACCGATAATAGCACCAATAATAAAGTCTTTCGTATCCATTTTACTCATTCTACTACCTCCTAATTTCCTTTTGAAATGCCTTTAATTATTTGTTTCTATTCCCTCTTTTTCCGTACTTATAAACCACTATTTTTTTGTACATGTACCTATTTAAATTAATGTTCACAAAATTGTGCGGGACCAGGTCCCCTTAAATACCGCCAATTAAGTAGTTTTACCACTTAACTAAATTGAAAATACATTTATTTCTGACTTGTCCTATACTATAATGGGATTAGCTTATCGTGAGGAGTGAATCATGATGGAACAACAAACATTAAAGATTACAGGGGTACTTTCGGATCCAACGCGGTTTTCCATTTACCAATATGTAGCCCGTCAGCATCGGGATATTACCGTTCAGGAAATTGCGGACACGTTCAAGATCCATGCAAATGTGGCCCGTCTCCATTTAACAAAATTAGAAGACGTTAATATGCTTATATCTGATACGAAAAAGACAGGAAAGGGCGGGAGACCCAGTCGTTATTACAACTTATCTCAGGAAGTTGTCAGTTTACAGTTCCCATACCGAGACTATCAGCGTTTATCAGAAATTGCAATTAAAACGCTCTGTTCCCTTGGAGAAGCAGGGGCAAAAGCTCTGGTGGAAACGGGAGAAACATTTGGACGGGAATCAGCGAGAGACTTTGTTGGATCCCTTGACCAAAATATTGATCAACTCTCCCCGAAAGAGAAGGTAAAATATATCGAAAAGATCGCATTGAATCAAGGACTAAATCCAGAAATATTTTATGATGAAGAAAAAAACGAAATGACATTTCGAATATATAATTGTACGTATAAAGAACTAGTTATGAATAATCGTGCCATCTGTGGAATGCATCATGCCCTCATTCAAGGTATCATTAATTATTTCTTTGATTGTACGGTTTTAGAACAGGAATCCAGTATGCTTGAGAAGAACGAAATGGCTTGTACGTATACTACTGTCGTGTTATCACAACCATAAACATAAATTATCTTTTGCATTGAACTGTATTTCGTTTTATAATAAAGTGAACTGTTTATGACATATTATAAAGAGATGCAGTTACATAAAAGGAGGGAAGCATCGTGGATCGTATGTTCCGTGTTTGCGGCTTCTGGACTGGAATAATGGCCGTTTTATTTATGGTAGGTGACATGCATGAAATGTCAATCCTGTTCTTCGGACAAACTGGTGCTTTTGTTGCACTTAGCTATTTGAAACTATCCGAAAGGGCATATATGTACATTTTTGGAGCCTATTTAACATTATTCTTCGTCGGATTTACTTACTATGCAACATTTATTCTTCAACCTGGTATTGGTGGTCACTAATACTGAGGTGAAAGCTTCTTACTCACAGTCTGTGATGTAAAACAATTCACCTATAATAAACCCCTTGGCGTTTCCGAGCCAAGGGGTTTTTATGTTGTACTTTTTTATTTATTAATCTGGTAAGGGTCTTCATTGAACAAACCATAGTTTTCCGAGTGCACTACGTTTTTCCCTTGAATGTTCACTTGAAACGACGAACTGATTCCTCCAGGCTGCACGAGAGTTTGAATTGCCCGATTAAGCTTAAATGTTTCACTAAATGGGTGATAATCCTTGACCTCTTCTAAAAATGTAAATAATCCTGCTTTTAAAAGAAACTTATCCTGCCGCTCGTGGAAAATCTCTGAAAAGTTATTTTCCCGTAATATTTTTCTAAATGCATCCCATTGAATGTGGGAGGTGAGGTCCATTTCTCCAGGATACTGTAAAGGGTTGTTGATCATTTGATGCTGATAATATCCCCTTAATGATCCATCACGCCTCTCTGGTGCGATAAGCTCATTATTTGAATATCCATAATCCACTGTGACGATGATTCCATGGTTTACCCATGAAGCCACCTGTCTTAGCCACTCTTTCATCGATAAGTTAATTTCCGTTCGATGTTGTAATGGAAGTTCTGGTCCGTAATGATCAAGCCAATGTATTATATCCTTGTTCGAACAAGGAACCAATTTTTCTTTTAATGTCCCCTCTACTAAGTCCACTTTCACTTCCAAGTACCCAGATTCCGTTTTTTCAACAACATCCACTGGAAAGGCATCTATCAATTCATTGGAAAAAATAATTCCGTTAAAGGAAGGCAACTTTTGTCTTACTTCTTCAAAATCTTGAAACATCTGGATCTTGTCATATAACTCCCCCACCGTCTCTTGTATTCCCCTTTGATGGTAAGGACTTGTTTCAACGATTAAATATTGAACTTTTTCAAAGAGATCTCCATCATTTTCCTTTAAACAAGACAACACATTCCTTGCAAATCTTCCGTCACCTGCTCCCCACTCACAAATTACTGGAAATAAACCTTCTTTCTTAATCACATCGGAAAAGAACCGGGCAAATGTCTTTGCAAAAACGGGGTGAACATGATTGCTCGTGTAAAAATCCCCTTCTTTGCCAAGTTTAATGTGATCTTTCTTATAGTATCCATATTCGGGATCATATAATGCTGTCTCCATATATAAGGAAAAACTCCAAGGTGATGCTGATTTCTTTTTAAGTTTTTCAATAACTCCCATTAGTAAATAATCCCCTCTCGCAGCAATATTATGGATTGGAATTGTAACTTTTTCTATAAGATCTACACGGTGAAAAAATAGGATAACATCATTGACATAGTGTTAATGTAGAATTATAATGAACTTGTCAGTAGAACAATGATCTTCGGGAGTTCCCCCTCCCCCCTCAAAAGTTCATTGATACTTGATTAACTCCCCAAACGGCCTCCTATGTTCCCCATAGGAGGCCATTTTTTTACCAACCAAACCCATTTATGAATGGATTAATTTCTTTTTCTTTCCCTATTGTTGTAACCGGTCCATGTCCATTTGCCACAATCGTCTCATCAGGAAGTGTAAGCAGTTTCTCGTGTATGGAATTCAATAACGTGTCTTGATCTCCTCCAGGCAGATCGGTACGCCCAACTCCTCCATGAAACAAAACGTCCCCTGAAAAAATGACATTCTCGTCAGGAACATAAAAAGAAACACTTCCTGGAGAATGTCCAGGTGTTTCATAAACCGTAAATTCCATCGAACCAATTTTTATTGGAGTTTCATCAGAGATAAAGATATCAGCAGAGTCTGTTTTTATTTCAGGAATTCCCTCGAAAAGACCTGAACCATTTAAAAGTGGATCTGTCAGCCAGTCCTTTTCTTTAGTATGTAAATAAACAGGTGCATGGAATGCCCTTCTGATTGCATCAACTGCTCCAATATGATCAAAGTGGGCATGGGTTAACAAGATTCCCTTTATCGTAATTTCCTGTTCCCCTATGAAGGTAAGTAACCTTTTTGCATCTCCACCCGGGTCGATCATTACCCCTTCCTTATTATCACCATAAAGAACATATCCGTTCGTCTGTAACGGACCGAGAGCAATTTGTTTCCAATTCATGTAATCTTCCTCCTGACAGCTATGAAAATGCTTATTTTACTATTGTACTATGAGTATAAAGTGAATTCACTTGTTTTTAGGAGTTTCTCTCGACAAACATGGGAAAACCCAGTAAAATAATATATGTATTTTATGGACATAATAAACAGGTAGTTTTGGAACGAATGAACGGTTCATACAAGCAGTGAACTGGTTAAATTCCAGTACATAAATGGTTCAAAGGAGGATTTTTAATATGGTATTAGCAATTATGACACTTTTAATTTCAATCTTAGCGGCAATTGGTTTGGTTCAGGAATTAAAGCGAAAAAACTTCTTTGCAGTTGGATTTGCGTTCGTTACGGTCACCGTATTAGGATGGTTTTCAGTAATGACCATTTGGAAGACAATATTCCCGAATACAGATGAAGCACTTCATTTCATTCAAGCTGTGATGATGACCAACTGGAATTTATTCTAACGATCGATTAAAAGATCAAAAAGGAACGGAAAAATTTCCGTTCCTTTTTTCTTACTCTTTTTTATTCGCTATTTTGTCCATGTGTTTGGCTCTCTTCAGACTGTTCATCACTATTCTGTCCGTTCAACCGTGACCGAACAGCATTTCGTTTTCCTTCCATTGTGCTTTCCTTATCTCTACGGTCATCGATCCTAACATTAATTGCTACCCGCTTATAACCTAATTGAAATGGAACTTCATGAATCTCCTGTAAAATATCATATAGCACAGGTACTTCCCCTTCGATTATTGTACTCATTGGTGTTAACTCAAACTGAATTTTCTTATCCGTTGTCTGTAGAAGTTTGTGAATTTCTGCCACAACAGGAGAAACACTTGTCTTCTCAGACCCAATCGGAATTACGGTAATATCTGCAATTGCCAAATATATCCTCTCCCTTCTAGGCACAACCACTCGTGCTTTCGCTGGAAATTCTTTTAAAGCCAGTCGCCGATAGGAACGAATAGCTGTTCGTATATGTAAGTCATCCGGTTCCTTGGTGGTTACATATTTTTGTAGCCAGTAAGAACCACTTAGTATCCATCGTTGAATAAATGTCATTTTCATTCTATTTAACCAGTAAGTCAACATTGGCCAGAGAAGAACAGAAATAAGTGTTGCCATCTCTAAACTTAAAAGCCAAGAATTCCTATTATAAATAAGAAACGCTGCCCACAGGAATAATACGGTCAAAAAATAAAGGAGAATCCCGTTCGTGGAACAGTAGCGATTTGTAATCTCTGCCTTTTTTATCCCATTACGTTTTGTAATGGAGATAATACCCTTATAACTAAAGACTTTATGTTCTGCTCCATGATACTTTTTCAATTCTTTCGGAAACCAAAAGTGTGTTCCAAAAAAGAAATAGATTAGTGTGAAAAGTGGTAATCCCTTGACGTCATTGTAACCTAATTGATTTAAAAGCAGGGGTAAAACGATTAGAGTAACCCAAATGAAGAAAAAAACATGGAACCACCATGGCATAGAAGTATAAACCAGTTTTGCAATTTCAAATAATACTTTGGGCTTTAATGGCTTTAACCATGTTTTTTGAACCCCTTTATCATTGTAAGCACAAGCAACATGCTTTCTCCCAATAAAGACAATCCCCTTCTGAAACGACATCCCCCTTACCATAAACGATTCCCCCTATGGAAACACTTCTATCCTTTGAATGATCAATAATATGATCAAAACTTCCTCTCCGGACTGACTGATATAATACAATCATAACCGGAAGCGGTAAAGAAGCACAATATGGTTTTCCCTTTCATATAAACCCAACCTCTCCTTTATTGCAACTAACCACTGACCAAATATTCACTTTGCCACTACTTAATACTGTCTATTATCAGCTAATTAAAGAAACAATATAAAGGAGTCCCATTATCGGTTTACACTCCGAAACCTGAGACTCCAAATAGGATCACTATTATTGACTTCGCTGCTTACCCAACCAAGCCGCTCCGATTACACCTGCATCATTTCCCAATGTGGCAATTCGGATGTTTGT
This sequence comes from Evansella tamaricis, assembly GCF_019042215.1. Classification (GTDB taxonomy): domain Bacteria; phylum Bacillota; class Bacilli; order Bacillales; family Salisediminibacteriaceae; genus Evansella; species Evansella tamaricis. The sequence continues at coordinate 51,833 of NZ_JAHQCS010000095.1, forward strand.
TTCCTTTGCCACTTTCGGAATAGCAAATTGGTTAAATGATTTACGGACTAAATCCACAAGATAAGACCCTGCTTTTGAAACTCCGCCTCCAATAACGATCGTTTCTGGATTTAGTGTATTGGACATATTCGCCAAGGCAAACCCGAGATAATATGTAGATGTTTCCACAACAGATTCTGCCAATGAGTCACCTTCTATTGCTGCATCAAAAATATCCCTTGAAGTTAACACACCATTCGCTTCCCACTTTTCTTTCAGAATTCCTGTAGGGTTACTTTCTACTGCTTCCATTCCTAGCCTTGCAATTCCAGTTGCGGATGATACAGTTTCTAAACAACCTGTCTTCCCACAATTACATGGTGCCCCACCTTCTACAACAGATGCAATATGACCAATTTCGCCTGCCATTCCACTTTCTCCATGAATAATTTCCCCGCCAGCAATGATTCCCCCACCAACACCAGTACCTAAAGTAACACAGACCACATTTTTGGATCCATTCCCTGCACCTTTCCACATTTCTCCTACCGCAGCCAGATTTGCATCATTATCCACGAAAGTAGGAATATGTAGAATCGATTCCAGCTCTTTTTTTAATTCAAAATTCTTCCAACCTAAATTAACAGCTTCAAAAATCAGACCATTTTCCACATCAATAAATCCTGGGGCACCTATACCGACAGCTTTCACATTCGACATAGAAATTTTTTCTTCTTCCAATTTATTAACGATGGTTGCTCCAATATCCGTTACAATGTACCTTCCAGATTCTGATTTATTGGTTGGAATCTCCCATTTAGTTATAATTTCCCCATCTTCATCAATAAAAGCTAACTTAACTGTGGTTCCACCAACATCGATTCCTACGAGTATTTTTTTCTCCATGCTATCTACCTCATTTTTTTCTAGTTCTACTACTCCATTATTGTATCATGACTCTGGAAAATCAATCGGATTTTTTGTGACATTGTTTCTCTTTGTCTTTTCCAGTTCACTCTCTTTTTTAAGAAGTAAACGTCCATCCATATATAATTCATTTTCCAGTAAACCTAACTGATACAATTCCTTCCACTCTTCTGCCATCAGGTCCAGATCCCCTAAGCGGTCTCCAGTATAGATAATCGTACCATGCCTTTTCAAGAATTGTTGTAATTCAAAGAACGTCATTTCTTATTCCACCTATTATTCGAATTCACTTTTTATATTATATCAGTTTAATCAAACCTAAGAATACTAATAATACAAGTGGCAAGTAAATAAATACTGGGCCACCCCTTAACATGGATTTAATTTTCCACATAATGAACGTTCCAGCAAAGAGCATGGCAGCAAAAACAGGCAGTAACAACAAGAGGAACCAGGATGATATCCCTAAATTTGCATAGTCAATTCCTATTAACAGAAAAAAAGCTCCAAGGAATATCCAATGGATCCACCCACGATAGGGAAAGTATCCATAGGAAGGGTGAAATTTATTTAAGAAAAACCAAGCTAATCCAAGACAACACAATACTATGACTATTTTGGTGAATAATAAGGGTAACCAACCAAAAAGCATTCCCCCTAGTATAATTCCAAACCAAAGGGAACTGAAACAAAGGGAAACAAGTAATATAAATAAAGTTGTGAGGGAGTACCATACTTTTACAGCAGCCAACGTTCCCATTGCTAAACCTGCAACAGCAATAAACAAGAGTATTGTAAAAAAAGTCATCATCAAAACCTACCTCCCCACTAGATTTTATGAAAGGAAATTCTGATTAGGACAAGAATTTTATTTGAAGTGGATGTTTTTCGTTTGGTATACTCTTAATATTCAAAAATGATTAAAAGAGCATGAAATGAGGGACTCAAATGTCTGAAAACAAATTAGAGGAAATTCTCCATAGGGGAATATACGGGACACCAGAAACATTACCTGAAGAGAGGAGATTGTTTTTAGGGACCATTTCAGAACGAGTTTATTTAGCACTAACGACGAATCAAATCAGGAAACAGGGAATATATAAAGAGGCGGAAGAAATTATGAGGAATAATCGTGACGTTCATATGTATATCAACGGTACTTTAAATTACCCAAGTTATTCAAATTATGTGCAATTTGCAAATAAACATTCCGTTCCCTTTACTATCGTAAGTGATAATCAAGACTCCCCCATCGGCATTGTCCTGTCTACTTCCAAGGCACTTGACAAACAAGGAGAGCTTTTTATTAAAGATGAGGACTTTAAATTGAAATAGAAAGAGGCTGGAACAAAAGTGTTTTAATCAATGAAAATCCGAACGAAATAATGATAGTTAATGTAATCATTAGCTACGGAATTATACTTCGATATCGTTGTGTATTGTTCGGATTTTTAATAAAACACTTTAGTTATGTTCCAGCCTTTTATTTAAATTATCGGTCAGGGTCCATCGGATGAATAGCACGTGGACGTCGGTTCTTTAGTGGCATTGGCGCCCTTAGCAGAACATCTCTTAATCCCCGATAATTAAAGGGGAGAAATGGCCAAAAATAAGGGGTTTCATAAGCTTTCATTGCAGATAGTAACAAAATCAAGACAAAAGTGCCCACCATATAACCAGGCACATGAAAAATGGACACCACGATCAAAAGAAGGATTCGTACAATCCTGTTTGCTAAACTCATCTCATAACTTGGAGTTGCAAAGGAGCCTACGGCAGCAATAGCCAAGTAAAGAACGACCTCATGGGAAAACAATCCCACTTCGATGGCCACTTCCCCTATTAAAATAGCCGCCACCAAACCTAATGCGGTAGCCAAAGCAGACGGGGTGTGGATCGCAGCCATCCGTAACATTTCTATACCAGCCTCCGCCAGAATAAATTGAGCGATAAGAGGAACTTGCCCAACATCATTTGGACCAATATACGATAACCCGTAAGGAAGCATGTCCGGATTCATGGCAAACAAATACCATAATGGTAATAAAAAAACTGATGCCCACACTGCAGCGAATCGGACAAAACGAAGGGCGGTTCCCACCACCGGTTTTTGCCGATATTCTTCCGCATGTTGTAGATGATGCCAGAAAGATGTGGGGGTTATAATGACACTTGGAGAACCATCCACCAGGACTAGAACATGACCTTCCAACAAGTGAGAGGCGGCCACATCAGGCCGTTCTGTATACCTAACGAGGGGATATGGATTGAGATGCTGTCCGAAAATATATTCTTCTAGTGTCTTATCGCCCATCGGTAAGCCGTCAGTATCAATTTTTTCTAAATTATCTTTTATATAGTTCACGGAATCTGGATCTGCAATGTCCTCAATGTATGTGACACAAATATCTGTTTTTGACCTGCGTCCCACTTGAATATACTCGTTTCGAAGCGTCCTGTCCCGAACCCTTCGGCGAATTAAACCTGCATTAAAGACGAGAGTCTCTACAAATCCGTCCTTAGAGCCGCGAATCACTTGCTCCGTATCCGGTTCTTCCGGTCCCCTAACGGGATACTCCCGAGTATCCACTAGAATGATATCTTCATATCCATCCACCACAAATATGGTTTGTCCTGCTAACACTTGATCTATCGCATTATCCAAATCTGTTGTGTTCTCAATTTCAATAAAAGGAATCCTTGTTTTCGTTAACCGTTGAATTAAATTCCCCTTCACCTTTTCCTTCTTAAATTGGATTAATTCCCTTTGAATCTGTGTTAACGCTTGATCCTTTGCGAAAGCATCCACAGCAAATAAAGCCATTTTTACTTCATCATATTCTAAATCTATGTATATAAGATCAAAGCTTTTATCAACTGCTAATTCCTCTTTTAGATAGGAGATGTTTTTATCCAATTCTGTTGAAGCAGGTTTTTTTACCATTTCCGCCAATGTGATTCCCCCTTCAAACGTTATTGTTCACGTTTTAAGGAATTCGATGCATAAAAAATTCAGTAGCATACGTTCTTAACAACAAACATATAACCTAATAGATAAACGCTTGTCTATGGCGGGAAGGAGTGAAAAAAATGCATTTCGGGAGAAACCGTCTATTTATCTTGATTACTACATCTGGATTGTTATTTGCCATTGTATTATTTTCCTACACACCATGGTTTTCTTCTTCTCCCATGAGTGAAACGTTCGTGTATTTCCCAGAAGATGACCAACTTTCTTTTACTCAGTATGAAACGAAGATTAACCTTTTAGAAATTAAAGATGAAAACGAATACTATTTATCATGGGATTATCAATCAACGACTGACTCCTCCGTTTATTTACGGCAGGATATTTCGCTCTTGTTTGAAAATGGAAGACTTGTGGACCAACAAAAAATTCAGGAACAGCATACAGATCATTTGAAGGGGGATGGTGTTTATCACGGAGATGACAGTGGCAGGCATGAAGCGATCACCTTTCACTATGGAGAAGTTCATTATCCAAATGATATTATCAAAAGTAAAAAAGCGATGAGTTCTGACATTTTATATGTCATTGATTCACCACTTTCACCATTACAAACCTTCCGAGAGGCAACAAGCACCATTGAAAGAAAAAACAAAGAGTTATTAGATTCGATTATTGACCAACAATTGACTTATGTGTGGGATGGATTAATGGAGGAATACAACATTGATCCAGATCAATATATTAAGATTCCATTCAACCGTTTAGAGACTTATCTTCATGAACCACTACCTATGCTTTCCAAAGAACAATCATCTGAGATCATTGGAAAATTATGGGAAGGTCTGTATCGACACTATATTTTAGGTATAAATACATTCAACGATAAGGATTATGATCCTGTGGGAAACTCATTACCTTTAATACTATTACACAAAGGGTCATCCCATTTAATCGTATTATACGAAACGGCGGATCAGACGAGCCAACAGCTTTTGCAGCAAATTCCTCCAGTAACAAAGTCCGATTAATGGTCTAACCCACTTTTCAATTCCTTTTCCAAATTCTGATAGTCTTCAGAGTTGGGTTGAAGTTCAAGGGCTTTATCCACATAGTAATATGCTTCCTCCAAGTTACCCTTCTCTAAGTATATTAATGATAGATTATAGAGTGCTTCGTGGAGATTTGGATCCCGTTCGATTGTAATTAACAGATTTTCTTCCGCCTCATGAAGATCACCTATATTTGCTTGAATATAAGCTAATGTAAAATAACTTCCCGTAACAATTTCATCGTCCATAGACACGTCTTTCGTGGAGTCAATGATTTTTTCAAAATACGTTTTTCCCCCTTCTAGGTCGTCTCTTTCAATATGCTCACGTCCCACCTGAAAGTAGACGGCGTATGATTGTCCTGTTAGTTCTTGGGAATACCCGTATGTTATGAGACCGAAGATACCAATAATCGTTACCACCAATACCCCAAGTTGTCTAAAGAAATAATTATTTTTAGGTAGGCTTACAATTGCTGATGCGGCGAACCCACCAATTAATCCACCGATGTGTGCACCATTATCTACCATTGGTACTGCAAAACCAAACGCTAAATTAATTAGTAGAATGACAATGACATTCATCCCCATCGTCCGGAAGAAAAGCCTGCGGTGTACAACTCCAAAATATAATAAGGCACCAAAACAACCGAATATTGCACCACTGGCTCCTGCAGAAACATGCTCATTAAAAGCAAAACTAGCAACAGAACCGACTAGCCCTGCCAAAAAATAAATAAAGAAAAACCGGACACTTCCATATATACGTTCCACTGCTCCCCCTAAATAAAATAATGCTAAGGAGTTCATTAACAAATGGAAAATTCCAATGTGCAAAAACATGGCACTAAAAAATCGCCACCATTCCCCCTCTAAAATTAATGGGTTAAATTTGGCACCAAATTTGATCAAGGTTTCTGTATTTGTGGATGATCCGTTTAATTCCACATAAAAAAACATTGCCATGATAATTCCAAGGAGTGAGTATGTCAAATATGGTTTTCCGTGTAAAAAGACATTCCTTTCTTCTTCCACTCGTTTTTCAGATGCCTGTTGAACAGAGTGACGTAGTGTTCGTATCACGGATTCTTCCTCATCCACTTGGTCCATTGGAAGGAAAGAAGGCATTTCATGAAGCTTCCATTCCGTAGCCAATGGAAAAAATGTTGCTGATAATTCATCTAGGGGAAGGAGTATGGTTCGTAGCTGATGCTTCCCTCCAGCAGTAAACGGCAGCGGACGATCAATCAGTTCTTCATAACTGTCTACTGGTCGGTACTGGGCCAAGACCAAATTGATGACATTTGCAGAACGGAGACCTAACTGCTTTCGGACTTGTTTAGCCCGTTCATACGTGTTTTTTATGTCACTACGCAATTCATTGCTCCAGTCAAAATCCCGATGGGCAAATCGAATGATCTGATACGGTTCTTTCCTATCATCTTCGATCCATACTTCTTTTCCGTTCTTGCTAAAATGAACGACCCGCATCCCTTCGCGGTTGACAAGATGATAGACTATTTCCCAATATCGCAGTTCTAACGCTAATCTGTTCATGGAAGCCTCCTTCGCCCAAAAATATCCACCATAAACTCCCTCACTTGATCTAATGTATGATATTCCCCTATCGGTTCATGATTGGTTGATCTTTTTTCCTGTCTTGTATTTAAAAAGATGGCATCCCATCCCGCATTCATAGCACCTAACACATCATGTTGCCATGAATCTCCCACATAAAGAAGTTCTTCTCCTGCCAGGGACAATTGATGCTCCGCCAGTTGAAAAATCTCTTTATCTGGCTTTGCAATTCCCACTTCTTCTGACACAATGACATTTTTTTTCGGTATCCATTTCTCTGCACCAATCTGCTTTAATTTATTGTATTGGGTATCCCCCATCCCATTCGTAACAATTCCTAGTTTCACCTTACTTTCTGTCAAAAAAGAAAAAAGATCCGGCAAGCCAGGATACGCCTCACAAAATTCGTCCACAACATTAAAGTAGATGGTATGAAATTGATCCGCATAAGCCATTCCCGAGGGTAAATTCAATGTCTCCATTGTTTCATTAAATCTTGCCCTTCGATATTCTTCTTTCGTAAATCGTCTTTCTTCCAGTCCTTTCCAAAGCCTGTCACTATTTTTTTTAAACAAAGGAAAGAAAACTTCAAAGGGAACGATATTTTCGTTGATTAATACGTCTTTAAGGTATATATGATAGCAGTAATGGATAGCCCGTTCAAAGGCCTCCTCATGATCAAATAATGTATTGTCTAAGTCAAAGCAAATGCCTTTCCACACAACTAGTTCACCTCTTTGTTATTATATCAAGGGAGTATATAATTTACGATTCATAACCTCTGAAGGATTCAATCCACTCCAATAACAAAAGAAAAACCCCGAAAAAAATCGGGATTTAACGTAACATCGTATACATCATTTTTTCTCTCACTGCCGGAATTCGCATAACAAGTGCCACAGACAACCTCCGCAGCCACTTGTTGGATAAAAAGGTGTTTAACATCCGAAATCTGTTTTTAAATAAACTGTTAATTCCAATCAATAATCCGATGATGATAATTATTCGTTGCATACTAACCCATCCTCCTTTATTCATTAGGATGGTTAAAATCGGCTTTCTTATCCAACAAAAAACTGTCCTAAAGTAAAGAAAGGCTTTTGATGTGGGAATATTATACTTGAAAAACTGGTTTCATTGCCTCTTTTAGCACGTTAGCAGAATGCTTTAGTTGCTTCTTTTCCTCATCGTTCAAATCAATTTCAATAATTCTGTCCACTCCATTTTTCCCGACGATAGCAGGGACACCAATATATAAATCGTCTAGACCATATTCTCCCTGAAGCAATGTGGAGACTGTCAGTAACGAGGACTCGTTTCTTAGAATTGCTTTCGTTAAACGTACTAGTCCCATAGCAATAGCATAATGGGTAGCACCTTTCCGTTCAATAATATGATACGCAGCATCCCTAACATTCACAAAGATTTCATCTAAGTCTTCCTGTTTTCCATCTGGTTTATACTTTTCCATGTACCGTTTTATATGCTCAGATCCAATTCTTGTCTGACTCCAAATAGGTAACTCCGTATCACCGTGCTCCCCCATAATATACCCATGAATATTTCTGACATCAATATCGAAGTACTGACTTAATAAAAATCGGAATCTAGCCGTATCAAGAATGGTTCCTGACCCTATCACCCGTTCCATTGGCAGACCTGAGAATTTCCATGTGGCATATGCTAATATGTCTACTGGGTTAGTTGCCACAATAAATATACCTTTAAATCCACTTTCCATTACAGAATTGACAATCCCCTTGAATATTCTTGCATTTTTCTCAATAAGATCCAATCTTGTCTCTCCAGGCTTTTGATTTGCACCCGCTGTAATAACAACAATATCCGCTTCACCACAATCAGAATAATCTCCCGACCAAATCTTTGTGGGATAACCAAATGGTAAGCCATGATTTAAATCCATGGCATCCCCTTCCGCCTTCGATTTGTTCAAATCAATTAGTACCATTTCATCCGTCACATTTTGATTCATTACTGTAAATGCATAACTTGATCCAACGAACCCAGTTCCAATGACCGCAATCCTTGTTATTTTATTTCCGAAATCCATCAAAAATCCCCCTTTAAGCAAATCCTATTATTACAATCCCCTTGTCCGGCTAAAAAAATTATGTAAATTTCTAATGGTTTTTCTTTTCCTATTATATCATCGACATGACTATTTTTTTAGTGTGAAAACTTTGATGTAACCGACAAAGAAAAAGGTACAATCCATCTTACTTTATGATTACCGTATCAGTGATAACCTTCTCCACAGGAATATCATGATCTTCCTTTGGGATGTTATCCATTAATTGAAAATGGAAACATAACGAGCAAGTGGCTTTTATTTCACTTCCATATAACTCCAGAAAACGGTCATAATACCCACCGCCATGACCTATACGGTAACCATGCTGATCAAAAACTACTCCTGGGACAAGGAGAAAAGAAATATTTTTTGGGAGAATAACTTTCTCTTTTTTCTCTTTTGGTTCCTTCAATCCATAAAAACTATCCTCAAGATCTTCAAATGAGTTAATTTCATAAAATACAAGTTCTTTCTTTAGTGGCAGACATCTTGGTACCCCTACAATTTTTTTCTCTACCCAAGCCTTCTGTATTACCTTATATGTATCCAGTTCGTCACCGATGGAAACGGTTATTCCAATAATTTTTGCATTCAACCATTCTTTCGTTTGATAAAGTTTTTGATGAATTATTTCCGTTCTCCGCAGTCTCTCTTCTTTGGATAATGCATCTAATTTTGTTTTCGCCAACTTTCTTAATTCCTTCTTATTCAATATATCGCCTCCCTTAAGATAAAAGAGCGACTTAAAATCCATCCGGTTAGTTGGGTAGATTTTAAGTCGCTCTTCTTATCAACTTATTTTGTTTCACGGTGTAATGTGTGACGCCCTAATCTTGGACTATATTTTTTTAGCTCAAGACGCTCTGGATTTTCACGTTTATTTTTAGTAGTGATGTAGTTGCGATCACCTGTTTCAGTACAAGCTAATGTAATTTTAACGCGCATTTTTTCTCCCTCCAAACCTGTAAACTAATCATACTTTAAAATAATAGCAAAAAATAGAGGGACATTCAAGGGGAAAGATTTAATTGTACTTTCTATGTGTTCGAAAACGTCTGGTTTCCCAGTAAACATTGGTATTGAGAGTGGAGGTCTTCCAATTCATGAAGTTTGGAACTTTTAAACTCCCATTCATAAATAAAACAAGTTGCATTTTTTGGTAACTGTAATTCAAACTCCATCCCCCAACCTTCACTATGTTTGGACAATGGCTGAAAATTAAGAGGTAATCCCTTTTCCCACTGTTCCACATCCACATGAATAGTACTGTAATTAACTGCTTCTCTACGGTTTCCAATTCCCCCAAACAAACTATATCCCGTACCATCATAACTAATTAAGGCTTCACGAGAAGGGGAATAATAGACTAAAGGACAATCACTGTCAGAATCGATTGTAAATCTTACTAATAGATTTATATGGAGAAATTCTTTTGTCATATTCTGGATAACCAGTTTATTTAAAATCTTCCCATCTGACCGGATTGGTAAGTTAAGCCATTTCCATGCTATCTCAGAATTATTTCCATCTTGAAAGTTTAGAAAATGTTCTGGATGGAGAATGCTACTTTTACATTCATTTGTCTTTATCACATATTCTTTTTTATAATTAACCGACAGTTTAGGTAATACAGACATAGGTTATAACCTCCTTTTTATTCTTCCCAGACAGCTTGTCTTTTCTTCTATGAAACTCACCTTACTGTTTATACAAATCTTTACTAGTTGGTTTGTGTATATTCATCTTACCTACTCTTCATCACTTCAACAAGAAGGTAATTTTGTCATTATCTGTCATGTTCAAGGCTGATAAGGAATAAAATGATTAATTAGTGTTATTTTTTATACCACTGGCAATAACCACCAATTTTATGACAAAATTTCATAATTTTTTTCCCGTATAGTACGTAAACTGTCGCATTTATAACTTTTGAACTGTTTTTCCTTCAGTCGAATTGGACTTTCGACATCTTTCGAGAAAAAAATTTTTGTGGTATAACTAATGTTAGTATTTTCACATTAACTGGAGGGGAATTTTTTATGGGTTGGATCATCTTTGGACTATTCGTTTCATCAGCTATTTTATTTATATTATCTCTTTTGCAAAAAGACAGAACGAAAGAGCTAGAAAAACAAGTGGAAAATATGTCAATACAATTAATGCAAGAGATGTACCAATTAAAACAAAAAGTGAAAGTCATGGAAGAAGAATTTATCTTAGAATCGAACCAGGATGACCTTTTAGGGGACCCTGCCAGAGTCTTAACAAGGGACGATGTTTTAGCAATGTATGAGGATGGATATTCCGTAACTGATATAGCAACAATCACCAACCGAGAACAAGATGATATTGAGACAATGCTTGCTTCTAGTAGTGAAAGGAAGGAAACGACGTGTCTATAAAGCATAATTTTCGAGGTGCTGCTATTGGTATCTTTTTAACTACATCTATATTTGCTCTTAATTACTACTTTGGAGGAAGTAATTCCACTTCTAGTGCCGAGAATTTAGAAATCACTTCCATTGAACAAGCTATTAGTTTTCTGGAGGATGAATCTTTCGTTGTTTTAGAACAAAGGGATTTTCAAAAACTTACACGGGATCTTGAAGAGTTGGAGGATCAAATTTCCCTTCTAACCCTTGATTTAGAAACAGATATAGAAACGCAACAGGAAGTGGATCTGGAAGAAGATGATACTACGGAATCTGCAGAAGAAGATGACGTGGAGGAGTCTCCTGTACAGACATATCAAACGGTCTTAAAAATTGAATCGGGAATGAATTCCCATGATATTGCTGCACAATTAGTCAACGGTAATATATTGGAAGAAGGTCGTCCTTTAATTGACTACATCGTTGACAATGAAGTAGATCGAATTATTCGTATGGGTGAGTATAATATTACTAGTGAAATGACAATCCCCGAAATTGTCACCATCATCACTTCACCTTAAATAGATACTTGAAGTTTTGTCATTTATAAAAACCCCCCCTCGATTTTGAGGGGGGGTCTTATTGATTCTGTTTTAAGGTTATTCTTCAGACTCTTCTTCTAATCCGTTTTCCTCTTCAGACTCTTCTTCTTCCTCTGCGTCTTCTACCTCATCCACAAATCCATCCCTGTACAATGGCCGTTTTTCTTTCAGATCAAAATAGGCATCCAACACTTGTCTTGCAATCGTGTTTGCAACTCCACCTCTGTCACGATCCATTCCTGGAACGACAACTGAAATAGCCACTTCAGGATTATCATAAGGGGCAAACGCAACAAAGGTCTGGTTGTTAGCATAGCGGCCATTGACTGTCACCTGTGCAGTGCCCGTTTTTCCGGCTACATTATATCTTGCATCTTCAAAGAACGCCCTTGCTGTTCCCCTTGAGCCGTATGTGACAAGTCGAAAACCTTCTTTTAATCGGTCAATGTATGCTTCATCCACATCAATTTTATTTAAAACCTTTGGTTCCATTTGCTGGGATATGGGACCTAAATCTTCCTTTGAAACTCCCGGTTCCCTTATTTCTTTTACAACACGAGGAGCAATTCTATACCCATCATTTGCAATTGTGGAAACATATTGAGCCAACTGTAATGGTGTATACGTATCAAACTGTCCAAACGTTAAGAATAAAAGATTACCAGGCTGTGGATGATTTCCACCATTGATCCCTTTAAACTCATTCGGCAAATCTAATCCAGTTGGAACTCCGAGTCCAAACTGTTCATAATAGCCTCGCATCACATCATAACCACGATAGAAATTCCCCCAGTTCGTCCCTGATACTCCAGGAACGTAACCCACAATACGCATGGCAACTTCAATCATATAAATGTTAGAGGACTGTTCTAATGCACCTAAATCATTTAAATATCCTAATGTTCGATGTGAACTGATTGGCTGTGCTCCTGGAAGATTAATGGTCCGGTCTAAAATCGTCGTTCCCGGAGGCATCACACCTGTATCATATCCTGCAAGAACAGTGGCACCTTTAATGGCAGATCCCATTTCAAATGCAGAAGTAAAGGTACCAATATCACTTCTATATCCTGCCAAAGAAAGAATATCCCCTGTATGGGGTTCCATGACTACGACGTATGCATCAGGTTCACCGACGAATCCAGATATACGGTCTTCTACTACCTCATCAATGATTGTCTCCACACGTTGCTGCAGTTCCATATCAAAAGTAAGTATTAAATCATTTCCGCGGCTCCCATGATTTATCTCTGGATTTCTCAGGAAATTTCCTCTTTGATCCATGAAATTTTCTAGACTGCCTTTTCTTCCGCGGAGGACAGATTCATATTGGGATTCTAAATAACTTAACCCAACTTCTGCGTTCCTTTCATAACCATTAGCAAGGAAAAAATCTAGCTCATCCCTTGGGATGGAACCAACGTTCCCAATTATTCCCCTTAATGAATCTTCAAAAACATATTTCCTCTCTGCATCCCTTATAATATCTACACCAGGTAATAAGTCCATATGTTCCATAATCCGTGCCGCTTCTTCATAAGTGATGTCTTGAAGTATTTTGTGAGGAAGATGGTTATAACCAACATTAAATTCCCGCCACAATGCAAAAACTTCCATCTCCTCTTCGTCTTCGGTAAGCGAGTTTAATTCTTCTTCCGTTATCCGGGATAATCTTTCAAGATGAACAGCACTATCTTCAATTTCTTTTTCTTTCGCTTCTTCAATAGTAAGCTTTTCTTCCAGTTCTTCCGGGAATATAATACCCCAGTATTCCCTGATATCCCGATCATTAATTCTTGTGGGTTCCAAGGTGACGAATTCATTTAGTTTTCTTGCAGTCTCTAACATTTCCTGCTGAGGGGTATGACGATTGGTATATGTGACAGTAAATAGGAGTTGATTGTCTACAATGATATTTCCAAATCTGTCATACATTAATCCCCTCGGAGCTTCCACAGGAGCACTTACGTTTATCGTCCGTTCCACCTGTTCTTCAAATTCCTGCCCCTGTACAATTTGGACAATACCTAAACGTAATATAAGAACTGAAAAAAGAACAAACACAAGAAAAAATAAGATATTTAATCGAACTGGCAAGTGATTCTTTTTTGATTTTTTGTCATTCATAGTTGAGGTCCTTTCATATATCTTCCTTCTATAATTTATGTTATGGACTATAATAATAGACACCTTTTTAGAAGGTGCCTAAACATTTTGCCCGCAATGCGGTTATCTTCCAGATTTCACGAACCCGCCCTAAAGCAGGTGGGTGCTTGCAAAAGCATTTCCAACTTCCACGATAGTACCAATGTACTATGGAGGCATGTTGTACATGCTTTAATATAAAGCTCCCATGTGAATTGGTGTTCGGTTCGAATTAAGCTCGAAGTTCACCAACACCGCAGGCATATTTGATTTAGCTTTATTATAACATAAACAGTTATTTTTTCAATATAGTACCTTTCGTTACTCCAAATCAAATTTACTCTTGTTTTTCCATGCTATAAGCTTCCTTTTCCCCAGAAAAGGGTAAGTTAATCTTCCGAATACACCAATAAATTAATGTATGTCCTAACCCTAACACAAGAAGTGCTTTTGGTATTCCAGATTCTTCCCCAAACGTGAGAATGAATCCAATTAATATAAGGATTGATGAGATCCGGCCAAGGTTTAAAAACAGCTCTCTGACAACAATATATTCCACTCGCATTTCCGCTGCCTTCCAACCATGTCCTATCACATCATATGTTAAGGAGACATAAGGAACTAGAAGGAGAGGATACGCGATAGATATGGTAATCCCGTACATAATTAACCTTGTAAAACTCAAATCCCCAAGTACGATTAGGAATATAGCACCGTAAAGAATTAAACCTGCAATTAGTATCGAACGCTTTCTATATACTGGTTTAATGAACCTTGCCACAAGAAAATAGGACACAAAGGAGACGGCAGATGCGATTAATCCATATGTGCCTAGTGCCAATTCACTTTCGGTAGCAACATATACCCATACGACTATGACAAAAATGAAACTTCCTTCCCGTATCCCCTGAAAGTAATGGGCACGTAACACCCTTCGCCATTGTCCATATTCTTTCCGAATACGGAAGACATCTCTCAGATGATATTGCCCCTTTGCCGATCGGCGCTTTAGGAAGAAACTTAATACAACAGCAGTCAAAAACAGACCTAAGGAGATAGCAAAAATCACACGATAGCCTGTAAGTTTGTCCATATGGGTAATAAGAAAGCCTGCTGAAATCGGTCCGATCATTCCTGCAAAAGAGGTAAGAATACCTAAAAAGCCATTAAAGAAATCACGGGTTTCAGGCTCGGTAATTTCAAAAGTTAACACATTAAAGGAAAGCCAATAAAATCCAGATCCAATACCTAATAATCCCCCAAGAATTACAAGATACGTTCCGGCGTTTTCCCCTAGAAATAAAACAGTAAAGAAAAAGATTGATAAAAAGGTGACGCCTAACCTCAGAACGACTACCCGATCAATCTTCTTTGCCCATCTTCCTGCTAATACAAATGTGATTGGCTGCATCACCACAGCCGATAAATTGTAGAAAGCTAAGTCCATGAACTCACCTGATTGCTTCCACAAGTAAACATTAACAAATGTGTTTGATAAGGCAATACTAAGTGCATAAAGACCGCCAATAACTAAAAGAAGGTTCAAGTCCTTATTTAACTCAATATCACCCACTACCGTTTGAACCCACTTCTTCATAGACCTACGCTCCTTTTGCCGTGACACTTTCTATTGTGCCTCGATAGCAAAAAGGATATGCGACAAAACCAAATCAACCAAGTTAAGGAAATAGAAAAGCGCAAGCGCCTAGGATC
Organism: Evansella tamaricis; assembly: GCF_019042215.1. Classification (GTDB taxonomy): domain Bacteria; phylum Bacillota; class Bacilli; order Bacillales; family Salisediminibacteriaceae; genus Evansella; species Evansella tamaricis. Next base: position 67,260 of record NZ_JAHQCS010000095.1, read on the forward strand.
ACGAGCGTAGGGCAGTGGAGGAATGACAACTAGAAGTCCGATCTTTGACTTCGGTTGTCACTTCCGAAGTGCCCCGCAGCAATTAAGAAGCAACTGAAAAAGTTTAAAACCACTTTTTCAGTTCCTTTTATTTGTATGGCAATGGCTGCGCTCGTCGCTCGCCTGATAGGAGAAAACCACTCCTATCAAGCTTTTTAAAGATTGCGACGGCTACGCTCATTGCTTAGGGACTGAAAAAGTGGAAAAGCACCACTTTTTCAGTTCCCTTGCGAGTAGGCGCTGGAGCTAGACAATAAGAAAAACGCAAGCGCCTATGAACACGAGCGTAGGGCAGTGGAGGAATGACAACAGAAGTCCGCTCTTTGACTTCGGTTGTCACTTCCGAAGTGCCCCGCAGC
>NZ_JAHQCS010000096.1 GCF_019042215.1 Evansella tamaricis
TCACTTCATGACTTTTCGGAAGCCAAAAAGCGGCTTCTGTCAAAGTCCTTCCAGTGACTTTCGCCCGTGACCAAGGCGCTTGCGCTTTTCTTATTAGAAACAATTCGTATCGGAGTAGGGAGCAGTCTGCTATGATAGATACTAGCAACTAAACCAAGGTGGGGAACTTTATGATACATATGAAACGGACAATGATCATCCTCTTGATCCTTAGTGTGGGAATATTTATTTGGATGGACCAGGAACAGAGGAAGTTGTATCAGTATGGTAATTCTAAGGTGGAAACAGCATCTTTGCCTCAAGTGGGCTTTCAAGCACCTGATTTTTCCCTCCACACACTGTCAAATGGAACAGAAAAACAACTATCTAACATTATCCATGAAAAGGAAGGTACTATTCTTTACTTTTGGACGACCTGGTGTCCATTTTGTGCCGCATCGATGGAAGCCCTAGAAACTGGAAATGAAAAGTATGGGGGAAACATAACTTTTATCGGAATTAATGTAACGAATCAAGATACAAAAGCAGCAGCTGAGAGTTTTGTGGCAGACCACGGTATATCATTTGAAAATATGATGGATTCTAACGGTGTTGTTTCTAACACTTACTTTGTGCCACCTGTTCCAACAACTATTTTTATCAACCAAGAAGGTATTATTACTTACCGTAAAGTTGGCGGTATCACAGTAAGGGATATTGAACAAGGAATCCAACAATTGGAAAGGAGCAATCATTAAATGTTTGATCCTTTAAAATCTTGGTCGGTTGGGCCGTTTACTTTATCCATTGAAATGCTTGTTCTATTACTTGCAGTTGGAGTGGGCTATGCTGCAATGAATTTATATTTAAATCGTATGAAGGTCAAAGAACGGGAAGAGGTATTGGATGCTGTGATGGTTTCAATTGTCATTGGTGTCATCCTTTATAAATTTTGGCCATTTATCCAACAGCCAGGACTCCTGACGGAACCAAGGAACTTGCTTTTTTATGCCGGAGGACCATTTGCTTTTCTTGTTTCGAGCTTTGGAGGAATCATTTATTTCCTGATCCAAGGAATTCGAAAAAAATGGAGTCATCATGCATGGGACAGTGCTTCGGTTGCAACTGTGAGTGCACTAGTTGTTTCAACGCTCTCTATAAAGAAATATGGAGTAATTAGCCCGTTTACAATGGGGTATCAACTGGACGACATTGTTTATCATCCTGTGAATCTTTACGAAAGTTGGCTCTTTATCTTTGTTTTACTTGGTGCTCTAATCCTTGTCCCAGCAAAAAAGAAATTTGGCAGATCCGTGTTTATTATCATTGGAATTTCTGTTTCGTTATATCTTGTTTCTCCATTTGGTGTCTAGTGTCTTTAAAGAGATACAGTGAAATGCCTATGGTATACTATTTAAGAAGTTTTGAAAAAGAGGGGGATTCCCATGAATCTAAATGGGAATATTGGAATTTTACTTAGTGTTTTTGGTCTAATGATGGCCCTGATTGCCCTTTTCGTACGAATGAAATCAATGAGACAACCTGCGAATGTAAAAAAAATCATTATTCCCCCTGTAGCCATGTCTACAGGTTTTATGATGTTTCTTTATCCACCCACGAGACCTTCTTTACTGGAAGTGGGGGAAGCCTTTTTGGTGGGATTGATTTTTTCTATTCTTTTGATTAAACTTTCCACCTTTGAGATCAGAGACAATCATATTTATTTAAAACGCTCAAAAGCCTTTCCCTTTATTTTGATCGGATTATTGTTTATCCGATTAATCGTAAAACTCGTTTTAGGGATTCACTTCGAGTATGAAGTGTTGGCAGGAATGTTCTTTATCTTGGCTTTCGGTATGATCCTGCCGTGGAGGATTGCCATGCTTGTAAAATATAAGCGAACAGAAAAAGAACTGCAGCGAGAACTGATCTTTTAGTTTCTCTTATTCATTAACTTAAGAAAAAAAGACAAATGAGGCATTACTATGCCTCATTTGTCTTTTTTAAGTTATGTGAGTCGAAATATGATTGATACGGGATGAGATCCACTTGCTTTTCTTGTAATTTTTTAATCAAGAATTTATGATCACGCTTCGGTGTAGCCAGAATGTAACCTTTGATGATGAGATCGTCAGTCATTTCATCAGCCTTTTCTTCTAGTGCCAACTCACCGATTTTTCCTGCTATCTTTCCTTTTGCAATATCCCTAAATAACTCAGGAACAGGTTCTACCAATTCATTTAAAAAGGCTTTTTTTTCATCGGTCCATAAATGGAGCGTTTCATTAATATAGTATTCTTGCCAATCAAGAATCGATTTCCCGTCTTCTTTTGGCAGCTTTTTTAAGAACTTTCGGAACATAAAATATCCTCCGATACCAATGGTCACTGTTAAAAACAAAGACCAAAGGACGATCAACCACATAAAAAGATCGCTTGGCATCGATTTCACCTCTTCCTTTTCATGTCTAATATTGTACGATATTCTTGTCCCAATGAAAAGGGATGGTGTGAAATTTTTACACAAACGGAGAAATTCAGCGATCACTCCTCAAAGAATGGATATAGATTCTTAACAGCTCGTTTTTTTATAAAATATATACAGAGTAAATAAATAATAAGGATACAGCAAAAGAGGAGGAAAAACAGAATCGAAAATTGATTAAAAACCACCATTCCTGGTAGGAGAGATAATCCATAAAAAATAACTAGAATTAAAATAAAAATCAAAGGGGCTTGTTTTAAGGTCGCCTTCAATAGATCGATGGTGAGAGGAGACCAGAAGCGCTTTTTTAAGAGAATCACGATGGAGAAAGTGGTGAAAACGATGGTGTAGCCTAAGTATAAATTTTTGGAAATGGAATCAGTAAAAATAAGAAAAATGGACTGGACTAATCCCATGACTCCCAAACACCAGATGAAATAAAATTTAAAATATTATTCCCCTTTAAATGTTGTCTTCTTTCTTTCCAATTCATCAGAAATCACCTTTCCGTGTTTCGACGGGGGTGGCCATCGGTACAGGACATTTGCAGTGGCAGTAGACACATCATTGACAGCAGTTGTTTCCCTTTGTATTTCCTGATTCAGTTTCTGTTTTAAATGATTAACCACATCTTCTTTTTTTTCTTCATCTAAAAGATTTAAATTCCTTCTTACAATACTTAAGTATCCATCAATAGTCATTTCTTTTAACCCCTTTAAAAAATTATTCTTCCTAATTTTACCACGGGATAGGAAGTGTGGAATAGCTTCAAAACAGATTGGCTAAGGAAAATATGGTAGTCCTTTCATAATTTGCATGAAAATATGTTTAGATTGCTACTGATTGGGAAGTATATGAAAGAAGGTTTTTTTACTAATTTTGGAGGGATTAATTTGGCAGAAGGTACAGTAAAATGGTTTAATTCTGATAAGGGTTTCGGCTTTATTGAACAAGAAGGTGGAGACGATATCTTCGTTCACTTCTCTGCGATCCAAGGAGACGGCTTTAAAACCCTTGAAGAAGGTCAACGTGTAGAGTTTGAAATTACGGACGGTGACCGTGGTCCACAAGCTTCGAACGTAACAAAACTTTAAACCATGTAAATTCATGAAGTACATCCCGTTCGGGTTGTACTTCTTTTATTTCATTAGAAAAGACTAAAGGGCGCCCCTTAGTCTTTTTCCCCTTAGTTTACCATCTTTTTCGAATCGAGGATTCCAGTTTTCGCTTAAGTGACACATTCCAAGGTTCGTGTTCTGGCTCGATAGGCTGCACAAGGGCGGTCTTCATTCCTAATCGTTTACCACACCATACATCGGTAAATAATTGGTCCCCTAAGAAAAGACTCTTTTCCGATTCGGCACCAGCATCTTCCATGATTTTTTTGATTTTTACTGTTGCTGGTTTGTTTGCCATTCCATACCCACTGATTCCATATGGTTCGGTGAACTTGTCCACTCTCCCTTGGCTATTGTTGGAAAGGATAATTAATGAAATGTTATGTTCCTGTAGTAAGCGGAACCATTTTTCAAACGTATTATTCCCTTGCTGATTGTGAGCGGTAAGGGTGCTGTCCAAGTCTGAAAAAATATGATCAATGTTGTTATTAACTAGCCACGTCATCGTAATATCGGAAAAATGTTCAAACAAATAATCGGGTTTAAAATACTTCATCGACAGTTCCCCTTTAAGTATTGTTTCATATCGTCATTTTTTAATAGTATCCCACGTTCTCTACAAATTAAAATTTTATCATAAAAGGAATGGGAACTTCTACCTATACTACAATATTGTATCCATTCCATATGTTTTTGTTAAGTATTATCTAATCGTGTTATAATTTTTAAGCACACAAAGGCACACAATTATCAATTTTTTGGAGGATAAAATGGTCTGGTCATCGATGTCATCTGCATTAGATGTTTTAAAGGGAAATTGGTTAAAGGTCATGGGGATAGTTATTCTTTGTTACGTGATCAGAGTCTTATTAGGAACATCCCGTTCATCCTGGAATATAACAGGTGATGGGTTTAGTATGAGCCCGATGGTTTTTGCCACTTCAGAAAATATTACCGCAATCATAATTGGAGCCTTTTTTAATAGCATTCTGTTTTTTACCGTTATCGATGTTCTATCAAAATTAAAAACGAAGGAGAGAAAAAATCTCTTCTCAAGTTTTCTTTATGCTTTTAAAAATCCAAGTCTCTTATATAAAGGCTTTATTATTCATGCTATTAATGCCGTTTTACTGTTTTTAACAGTAATTCTTTATATTATTTCGTTCCTCTTTCTACTTAACGTATTTATGGAGGGGTTTTCTTCTGAGAGCATCGTCAGATTTGGGGGCATACTTCTTCCTTCGGTAGTATGTCTTTGGGTTTTCCTTGGTTTATCCCAAGCCATGTACCTCTTATATGAAGATCCAAAAACGAGTATTTTTAATTGTATCCGAAGGAGCTTTCGAATGATGAAGGGACACCGTTTGTCCCTGATCGGATTATATATCATCTTCTTATTCGTACATTCCGTTGGGTTAATGGCATTAGTAGTGGGTCTATTTGTAACTATATCATTCTATGAAGTTACTAGACTGGAGTACTTCCATGGCTTAAAGCAAAAGGAAAGGCAGCGGGAGTGGAAGAAAAATTTTGAATAATAATTGATTAAACATGATTCGTGAGACTGATAGATACATGGAATTAATCTTAAATAATCACAGAAAATAATTAACCTAAAGGGACTAACACGCTTTCCTGCGTTAATACAATAAAAAAATAAAAAATTTAGATAATTAGTGTTGATGTTTACAAATTTGTCTGTTACGATGTAAGGAATTAAAAGGCTATGTGTAACTGGCGAAAACGGAGAACCGTAGGGGAGCACATAGTATCGACATTGCCGTTCGCCTGGGCAGAGGTAAGGGAATCTTCTTCCCTTACCTCTTTATGTATATATAAGGGGGGAAAGCCGGTCACTTCATGTCAGTTCCTGAAATGATAACTTTTTCAAACATTCATAGAAGAAGAGGAGATTTATAATATGAGTATTTCAACTTTAAATCAATTGAATACCATTAAGACTTTAAACAATATTGCGGAAAGAGGATTAAATGTATTTAATACAGAGAATTATACAATTGATAATGATAGCCAATCCCCTGATGCGATAGTTGTCCGCAGTTTTAATATGCATTCGATGGAATTGGATAAAAATTTAAAAGCGATTGCCCGTGCTGGAGCTGGAGTTAATAATATACCGGTAGAGAAGTGTACAGAAAAAGGGATTGTAGTTTTTAACACTCCAGGCGCAAATGCCAATGCAGTGAAGGAAATGGTGTTGACGTCATTAATAGCGTCTTCCCGCAACCTTTTTGATGGAATGGTTTGGGTGAAGTCTTTAGACGGAAAAGGGCAACAAATTCCAAAGTTAGTAGAAGAGGGGAAAAAGCAGTTTGTAGGGAAGGAAATTAAGGGGAAAACCCTCGGAGTAATTGGATTAGGAGCAATCGGAGCACTCGTTGCCAATGATGCCCTCGACTTAGATATGGAAGTTATTGGGTATGATCCTTTCATTTCAGTGGATACAGCGTGGAATTTATCCCGTAATGTCCACCGTGCCATGTCATTGGAAGAATTGTTTTCCTATGCTGACTACATTACTGTGCACGTTCCTTTAACAGATGATACAAGGGGCATGTTTAACAAAGATACTTTTGGAATTATGAAAACAGATGTCCATATTTTTAACTTCTCCCGCGGGGAATTGGTAAATGAAACCGATATGGCCGTTGCCCTAGAAGATGGAAAAGTGGGGAAATATATTACAGACTTCCCAAATGAAAATGTGTTAAAAATGAAAAATGCTGTTCCAATCCCACATCTCGGTGCATCTACAGAAGAATCGGAAGAAAACTGTGCAGTAATGGCTGCCCGTCAATTGAAAGAGTATTTAGAAACAGGTAATATAAAAAACTCGGTGAACTTTCCAAATGCATCATTACCATATACAGGGAAGCGCCGTGTAGCCGCATTCCATCAAAACGTTCCAAACATGGTGGGACAAATGACAACGGCTATCTCTGAATACAATTTGAATATTGCCGATATGGTAAACCGAAGTCGTGGAGATTACGCCTACACGATGATTGACATTGACAATAAAATAAATGGGGAAACGATTCCTGGTTTGATTGAAAAAATGAATCAGATAGATGGGATTGTGATGCTGAGAGTTATTTAACACTAGATTAATTGAGCAAAGGGGCGGAGAAGGAAGTTGTCCTCTAAATTAATAGTAACCCAGGTATGACTTGGGGAACGAAAGTACACTGTATATCGTCAAAGTGGTCGTATAATTAAGACCTTTACAATGTTTACTAAGTAAACATCGTAAAGGTCTTTCATATTTGTCTTTTATTAAAATATTGGATTGTATTTTTAGATAGTGCCCAATAAGATGTGGATCGCTTACGAATGAATACAGGTTATCTTTTCATTTGATGAACTAATTTCCTTAACTACTTTTTATTTCTTCCACGAGGGCTTCCACTTCGGACCTGGACATTTTTTCCCTACCACTTTTTAAAGCTTTTAATGTTTTCGTTGCAAGGGCTAATGGAATTTTACAGAATACTAATATACTTTTACTGTTTATGTCTTTCATATATTCATCCCCAAGGGCTAGATTTTTCTCCGCATATGCAAAAGTATCCTCAATGGACCACCCATGGGGGATAAACGAGACACCACGTTCTCGATCCTCATCGATATTCCTTAAGATGTTTACTGTCTGTAATCCTCGGCCATAAGCAACGGCCAAATCCCGGTCTGTCTTTGTTCCATCCCGCCATTCCCAAATATCAGAAAGCATAACACCTACTAACCCAGCAACATAATAAGTATAATCATTTAAATCTTCTTTACTTTTAATATGCCAATTTTTCTTTACCCAGTTGGCCATCCCTAAAGCCATGGTGCTTGTGGAATCTTGAACTTTTTGAACGATTCCTGAAGGGCATGTGGTAATCCAGTTTCCTAGTTTCAATGTCACTTCTGGAAGAAGTGGTTTATATGGTTCCATTAATTGTTGGTAAGCCTCCGAATCGAAAGGTTTTTTAAGTAGGGAAGCAGTTTCCTGGAGTAAATGTTGTTTTGTACTTGAATCTAAATTCACATTATCCTCGATCTCATCAATTGCACGCATGCAAAGGTACGCAGAGGCGACAGTCTTTTTTAAGGTAGGTTCTAACAATGTAATTGGTATGTAAAATGTTCTGCTTGTCTTTTTTAACATTTGCATAGCTTCTTTTTGTAATAGTTTTTCGTTCATTTATTTCCTCCTTAAAAAATGGAATCGGTGTTCGTGAATGAATTCCCTTTCACATCAAAAGTTTCGACTTTGACTGTATTTCACTATATTTATAAGATGAAAATGGAAATCCAACTCCACTTTGTTTATTCCCTTTCTTCTATTGTAAATAATCCTGCTCCTATACACAAATGAAAACTATGTGGCAGGTCATAATTTGCAAAGAAAATAAACGGGAAAAACCCCAATAGGCAAAATATTGGAGTTCCTGGTAAAAAGGAAGGATATTATTTCATCGAAGCCAATATCTCATCTATCTTACGAGAGACGAGAGGATAAAAATAGTTTTTCGCATCGTTTGTGGAATTGCCACCAAAAAAGCCTGTGCCTGGACAAGATTTCACTTCGTGGTCCTGAGCATTATCAAGTACCCTTTTTTCTGTTTTGTGGTTCCACCAATGATGATAAGTAATGCTATCTATAGATGGTGTTAAACCAAATTTTATACAAAGTAATGCTGTAATATAAACAATTGTTTCCTTATGTTCTTTTGTCATGACATCATTACCTTTGTCAAAGTTTCCAACATGTTCAATTGCGATCCCATGCGCGTTTGCTTTTGAGCCAATAGAGCCTTCCGGAGCAATATTAAATGGCCTGGAGACTGCCACTTTTCCGTCTGGGAATGTTGTTAAATTTTGAGCAATATGATCCCATCCCATTTTATTTATATGGTGATTCTCCATCCCCTGCAGCAATTCAAAGTGATTAGTACCATTAAAACGCTTGTAATCCGGTGCCCAAGTGTGATGCTGTTGGATGAGGTTTATTTCCCTGTCAAAGTCATTTTGAAATAACCAATCTTTAAATTCTTCCTTTGTCATAAGGTGATGCTGTTCGTGAGCGGTCATCGTTTCTACTGCAAATGCAGGGGAGGTGATAAGGGTGATTCCAATAATTAGTGTAAGAAAAAGAATCCATCTGTTTTTCATATTCATAATTCCTTTCACCATAGTTATTTATAATTTTTTCCCCCTACTAGTGTGTAGTATAAAATTAAATTTATTCTAGACTGAAGGAAGAATAACGATAGAAGTAAATTGTTGTCGCAAAATGAATTAAATTACAAAAATATCCATTGTTTTATCGCTATTGATCGGATAGATGTGGTAAAATTTGTTTGATGCTACAGTATGGAGGACTTCAATGTTGACCTCTAAAACTCTAGGATTTTTGGAGTGCGAATGTCAAGTGCACATGATTTTCCAAGGAAATTGGCACCCATTATTTCACTACATTGATCCAATAAATGGTAATATGTTGGAATTTTTATTGTGATTTTTAAAGAAAATGGCGATCGCTATGCAAAAAAAGTAAGCATGTGTTTTTTTATAGCGCAAAACGCAGTCGCATCCTATATGGATGCGTGGATTGAAATTTTTTTGAAAAAGTCGTACTTTTGAAGAACTTTTGTCGCATCCTATATGGATATGGATGCGTGGATTGAAATCATACTTTCGTAAGAGTTTCGTTGGGGGAATAAGTCGCATCCTATATGGATGTGTGGATTGAAATAACAAAGTTTGTGTGTGATTCCTCCCATGACTATTATCGCATCCTTTATTGATGATTTGATTGAAAACCAAAATATGTAAGATAGTCCTAGGAGGAATTTTCCAAACCAAGCCGAATTTATTATAAAATTGATAATAAAGAGTGACAGATGAATGTTAAGGAGTTAGAGGCCTATGAATAATACTACTCGCATCAGTTTATTGACTCCCTATCTGGACGGAGATTATTATGGGAGAATTTTTGTCGACTTACTAGCCGAAGCCAACAAGAATCAATCGACTTTATTCACCATCCAAGCAAGAGCAAATGCCAAAAAACCAATTCCTTTTCACTACCAGGTTGGGACTTCTGTAACGGATGGCTGGCTGTTAATGACCAATCCCCATTCAGTTTTGCCATTAGCTCCTGATTTATTAAAACGTATTGAAAGTACTGGAAAACCTGTAGTAACCATTGGCTATAAAGAGGATTTTATTAAATGTCACTCCGTAATAATTGATAATCGCCAAGCGACGAGGGAAGCCGTTTTGCATCTAATTAAAGATCATGGCCACAGAAGAGTAGCATTTGTTGTGGGAAGTGATGAACATATAGATATGGTAGAACGATTTGAAGGATATTTGCAAGCGCTTACGGACGTGGGGATTGAGTACGATGAAGGGCTTTTATTTAATGCTAGTGATACGTTGCGGAGAGGTGGCTATCATGCAGCAGAACAAATGCTGGCAAGGGGAATTGACTTTACAGCAGTATTTGCTTCCACAGATTTAAATGCTATGGGAGTGATAGAAAAATTAAAAGAGATAGGATACCGTGTCCCTGAAGATATAGCAATAATTGGATTCGATGATTTACCACCAGCTGCTACATTTAATCCGCCGTTGACAACAGTCCGGCAATCACTGACAGATATTGCAAAGGCGAGTTTTGATATTTTACATCGGCAGATGAATGGTGAAATACTAGAAAACTCCTTTACTAGGATACAAACGGAGCTAGTAATACGGGCGACGTGTGGTTGTAAACATAAACCAGAACTAGAACAAACTTTAGATGTACAGAATCAGTTGGTCGAATCAAAAATGCATTTAGAAAAAATCATTAAACGGTACGATCAGTTTGTAGAAAAATGGGCAATGGCAACGAGAGAGAAAAAATTTAATTTTTCCAATATGTTTAAGAATAAAAGTCATTGGGGTTGTCTTGCATTATGGGATAAGAATTCAGGAAATCAAAATCAGCTGATTATCTCGCAGGCGTTTAGCAAGGATAGTAAAACTTTGCCGCCGATCGGGTTAAAAGTGCCACTGGATCAATTCCCCCCAACGGAGTGGATTCCAAAAATAAAAGAAAAAGATTTTGTACGAGTTCAATCCATCAGAAATGAGCGGGGAGACTGGGGTTTTATCGCGATTGTGGCACCAGTGGATGATCTAGTATTTATTTCTTCCAGTGATATTACTCAGGTAAGTTTCACTATATCTGCTTCTGCAATGGAGCGGGATGAGTTATTTCAGCAAATTAGATCCATCGCAGAGCAGTTGGAAATCGTATCAACAACGACGAATGATGGGATTTGGGACTGGGATTTGTATTCAAACCATATTCAATGGAATGTCCGGAGTCATGATATCTTTACTTCAATTGGAGAAGATCTTCCATCTAATTCGGAATCATTTCTCCGTCTTATTCATCCTGAGGACTATGATTTTTTTATGAACAGTTTTCATTCACATCGTGAAAAAGGAACTCCGTTAAAAATTGAATTCCGTATCAAAGGGGTAAAAGGGGAAGTGCTTTGGGTTTATGTGACAGGAGACTCGATTCGTAATGAAACTGGAGATCCCGTTCGGATTATCGGTTCCATTACTAATATTTCAGAAAAAAAACTAGCAGAGGAACAAATTAAGCATCTTGCTTTCCATGATGGTTTAACAGGTCTTCCCAATCGTCAGCTATTTCGAGATCGCTTAAATCTTTCGATGGAACAAGCAGATCGTTATCACTTTAAACTTGGGATACTGTTAATTGACTTAGATCGGTTCAAAGTGATTAATGATACATTGGGACATCATGCCGGGGATCAACTTATTCAGAAGGTTGCTGAGGTATTGGAAAGCACTATACGTTCTTCCGATACGATTGCAAGAGGCGGTTTTGAAAATTCCACGGTAGCAAGATTAGGGGGGGATGAGTTTATTGTTTTATTAACTCATATCCAAGATGTTAAAGAAGTGCAGCTAGTTGCCAGTAGAATAATTGATAAATTCAAAGAACCATTTCTAATAGAAAACCATGAAGTTTTCACCTCTGCGAGCATTGGTATAAGTATTTATCCAGATAATGGTCAAAACTTAGATGATTTAGCGTTGTGTGCCGATGTTGCCATGTACAAAGCAAAGGAAAATGGAAAAAATCAAATGGTGGTATATACATCTGAGATTAATTCCCTTTCCATGGAACGATTTAAGATGGAGAATCAGCTTCGTAAAGCTTTGGAACGAAAGGAATTCGTATTGCATTATCAGCCCCAATATGACCTAGAGACAAATCAAATTATTGGAATCGAAGCATTAATTCGATGGAATTCTCCAGACCGAGGTATGGTATCACCAGTTGAATTTATTCCCCTAGCCGAGGAAACAGGGCTTATCGTACCTTTGGGACGTTGGGTGCTAGAAGAATCTTGCCGGCAAATGAAAACCTGGATCGATCAAGGAATATCACCAATGATTATTTCGATTAATATTTCAGCAAGGCAGATACAACAAAAACAATTTGTAGGCGATGTTAAAATGATTTTGGAACAGACTGAGCTTCCACCTGAATACTTGTGTCTTGAAATAACAGAAAGTACAGCTATAAAAGACGTAGAAATCAGTATGAATATGCTGAAGGAACTGGGTGAACTTGGGATTAAAATCGCTATTGACGATTTTGGGATAGGGTATTCATCATTAGCTATGTTAAAGCAGTTACCGATTACAACAATTAAGATAGACCGATCGTTTATAAGAGATATGGATGAAGATAAGGATGACGCTGCCATTGTAAAAGCAATTATAGCGATGGCACATTCATTAGAATTGACTGTTACGGCGGAAGGTGTAGAAACGGAAGCACAACGGCAAATTCTCTTAAATGAAAATTGTAACTATGTTCAGGGCTATTATTATAAAAAACCATTAACTTCAGAAGATTGTTATAAGTATTTTCAGAACATGCATTAAATTTCATTGATATAATAATTTTTAATAAATTTTAATGTATTAGTTGTTGTCATAAGCCCCCTCTAACAGACGTATGTTGGAGGGGGTTTTGCGTAAATGTACTTAATAAACATAAACAACCTGGATATTTATTAATAGTTGGACGAACCAACCACCGGGTATTTATTTCAGGAAAGAAAGAAGGAAGAATGAATTGATTGTTGAATATACATAAAGAAGGTATAAAGCATACAGTGTTATGGAATTAAAAGGATGTGAACGTTTTGCAAATACAGGAATTATTTTTAGAAGACAAGAGACTTGGAATTAACTTGCCAAAGTTAGAAAAACAGTGGGACGGATACTCGGTTACGGAGCAATCAAAGATCCTTTCCATCTGGGAAAAAGAACGTGCTAAGATTCCAGATCGAATTAAAGATCTAGAGAATATTGTTAAAATAAAAACAAATGACATGTTAGTGGAAAATGATGAGGAAAAAATGGTAAAGTTAAACAATGAAATAATGAAATTTGCAAGTATCATAAATGATTTAAATATTTGGTATCGGATCGAACCAACCATATCCAAAAAAGGAAGTTAGTGTATTAAATTTTAATGTCGCTAATGATAATCAATTAAACACGAGAAACCATAAGTATAAAACTAATGAACCATCGCTAAATATAAATTCAATGGAAAGACCAGGGAGAACAGAAATAGTTTCTCACTGGTTTTTTAGTATGGATTATGAAAATAGTATCATAATTTTTCTGATTATTCCGATTAAAAAGACTTTTAAAATGTGACGAATTTATGAAAATACCAAGAGAATGAGAGAAAAGTAAAGAAATATTGAGTATTTCATAGATGAGTTTCGCTTACATTCAATTTTCAATAATAAAAGTAAAATGATAAACTCAATATCGTTCTTGCCGACCGAACTTTCTGCGGGAAAGTTCAACAAACGAAAATAATAAAAAACTAAACATGGAAGAGGTGCATCAATGATAACACAAAAACTAAAAACTGAATGGTTGGGGAATATTCGAGGGGATATCTTAGCGGGTATTGTGGTGGCATTAGCCTTAATTCCGGAAGCGATTGCCTTCTCTATTATTGCAGGAGTAGATCCAATGGTAGGGTTATATGCCTCTTTTTGTATCTGTCTAGTCATTGCCTTTATTGGAGGCCGTCCTGGAATGATTTCAGCGGCAACTGGTGCAATGGCCCTATTAATGATTACGCTTGTTGCGGATCATGGGATAGAGTATTTACTGGCAGCGACCATCTTAACAGGAATATTGCAATTATTATTCGGAGTTTTTAAGCTAGCCAGTTTTATGAAGTTTATACCAAGATCTGTCATGATTGGCTTTGTTAACGCATTAGCCATACTTATATTCACTTCCCAATTACAGCACTTTGTGGGAGAAACGTGGATCATGTATTCGTTAGTAGCACTAACACTAGTAATTATTTATCTTTTACCCCGTTTTACAAAGGCAGTACCATCAACTCTTGTGGCCATTATTGTTGTAACGGCTATTGCAATTTTTATGAATGTTGAGGTTCGTACCGTTGGAAGTATGGGGAATCTCACACAAACTTTGCCAATCTTTGCTTTACCTAACATTCCGTTGAACTTTGAAACACTAGCAATTATCTTTCCTTACGCTTTAGCGTTAGCGATTGTTGGATTATTGGAGTCTTTATTAACAGCATCCATCGTGGATGATATGACCGATACGGAAAGTGACAAAAACAAGGAAAGCCGTGGACAAGGGATTGCCAATATGCTAACCGGTTGTTTCGGGGGGATGGCAGGTTGTGCCATGATTGGCCAATCAGTGATTAATGTAAAATCCGGTGGAAGGGGACGATTATCCACTCTCGTTGCAGGACTATTTCTGATGTTCTTAATTATTGTACTAGGTGGTGTAGTTGTCCAAATTCCAATGGCTGCACTTGCTGGTGTAATGATTATGGTAGCAATTGGTACATTTGACTGGAGTTCGTTACGGAATCTCCATAAAATTCCCCGTACCGATGCAACTGTTATGGTAGTGACAGTTGGTACCGTTGTGTATACTCACGATTTATCGAAAGGTGTACTAGCTGGTGTAGTATTAAGCGCCATCTTCTTTGCTATGAAAATATCAAAAGTAAGAGTAGAAACTACTTTGGAGTCGAACTCCATTAAAGTTTATCAAATAAATGGACAACTATTTTTTGCTTCTGTAACCGACTTATTAAAATCTTTTAATTTCAATGATGACGTTAAGAAGGTTATAATAGATGTATCTGGAGCACATCTTTGGGATGATTCTGCCGTTGGAGCGATGGATAAAATACAAGCAAAGTATGAACAGAAGGAAATTGAAGTGGTCATACGGGGCTTAAATAAAGAAAGTTCGCTCTTAATGGATAAAATCGGTGGCATAAGTAAAGCTTCAGGACATTAACTGTCAGCAATATTGCAGTAAACGGCATTATTATTGGCATAGTAGGAGGCCGAATATGTTTAATAAACTAGGATTGGCTTTAGACGGTTCTGAACATTCCCATCGTGCAGCGGACAAAGGAATTAAACTAGCAAAATTGTCCACAAATGCAACTATTGAAATTATTTATGTTGTAGATGGTAGTCAGTCAAAATCTGATGTATTACATTACGGAGACACACTAACAGTTTCGAGGAAGCGGGAAGAGATGTTGTCCATATTTAAAGAGAAGATTGAAAAGGAAGGAATCTCTTCCCATATTACTGTTTTACACGGTCTTCCAGCAGAAACTATAATTAATTATACAAATGAAACCAACTTTGATTGTTTAATCCTCGGTAGTCGAGGAAGAAGTAGAGTACAGACAATGATTTTGGGCAGTGTAAGCCATAAGGTGATGAAGCACGTAAAATCACCAGTATTAATGGTTAAATAAACGCGATAATCTGGACCACACGTTAAAGTGTTGGTCTATTTTTTTTCGAGAGATAGATAAAACGTTTTCCTCAGCCCTCCTTCTATCATCCTTTATGCGACAATTGAAACTTCATAGCAGGCTACTATCCATTCCTATCTATCCAATTATGAAAATAATGGGACAATTCCTATACATATTTTTTATAAAAACATAAATTAATATCGAAGGAGAAGTTCCTTCTAAGCTAAGCTTACTTTGGAAGGGAGGGTTTACGATGACACACGCACACAAACCAGGTTTTGCAGGTGGTTTCGCGTTTATTGTGGTTATTTTCGTACTCCTAGTTATTATTGGAGCTGCGGTAGTAAGACCTTACTAGTAAAGCTCAAGTAGGTAAAACAAAGGGATTAATTTTCTCCCTTTGTTTCCTACCATAACAAAGACCTGGCATTACATAATGTTAAATAAATCACTTTACACTTGTGAAATACTATATAACATATTAAACTAGTCATCATAATGATGAGGTGAGAACATGACTACTGAGAAGCAATTAGAGAAAGCAACATTTGCCGGTGGATGTTTTTGGTGTATGGTAAAACCGTTCGATCAATTTCCAGGTATCCATAAGGTCGTTTCAGGCTACACAGGGGGACATAAGCAAAATCCAACATATGAAGAGGTGAAGAAGGGAACAACCGGTCACCGGGAAGCCATAGAAATCACTTACGATCCTACTCTTTTCCCATATAAAGACCTATTGGCTATTTTTTGGCGTACCATTGACCCAACCGATGCCGGAGGGCAATTTATCGATCGGGGAGAACAATATAAAACAGCCATTTATTACCATAGTGAAGAGCAAAGGGTTCAGGCAGAGGAAACAAAGGAGCAATTAGAATCGAGCAATATATTTGTACAACCGGTTGTTACCGATATTTTTCCAGCAACAACCTTCTATCCTGCCGAAGAATATCACCAGGATTTCTATAAGAAAAATCCTCTTAAGTATAAAAAAGAAGTACAAGAATCTGGTAGACAAGCTTTTCTAGAAACAAATTGGTATGGAACGAAAGAATAATAATGGTAATCTACATGGTGCTTTGGCATTTCCCTATTCCCTAGGGAGCTTTGGGGGTTCCATCCACTTAAAGGAAATGGATTTAGTCCAACGGGGCTGCATAAAATAAATACTTAATAAACGACTAACATAAAATCTTGAGTCAGGATTCATTTTTAATTTATTGAATGGTAAATCGATTCGTTTAAAAGCAAGAAATTCTTTGGAAATTGAGAAAAACTAATCCACATTAATTACCGGGATGACTTCTGAAATATGAATGGAATCAATGGAAAATAGACAGTATAAATCCGTAACACCATGATGTCGTTTACTATTTCGTATAAGAAACCCTTCGTAATTCTGACTGATTAGATGGTCACGAAACTTCGTATTGGCGTCGTCCTTATTTAAGAGAATTGGCTTATCTCTCCAGGTAAGATTTCTTTTTTTTGCACTATAATAGTCGCAGTAGTTGTCACGGTCTTCCATAAACAACTCATGCGCATTAACTGTATCTGATTCATAAATCTTAAGGTGTTGTTCATTTATGTAAACTCTATAAACGTACCCTACCAGGGTCTTGTCTACTTGAATGACCTTAGGTTCTCCATCTTCCCAAAATTCCGTTTTCGATTTTTCGAGAACGGTCTCTTTTCCTATTGCATAAGGTTTTGCTGATACCACATCAGAAGTAAACCAAAATCCAATCGAACCAATATCACTTGGTACTTGTTGGATCACTGATTCTTTCTTTCCGTATATCAATTCTTTCATCACACCAAAATAAATGATCATGTCCCTGCCCTCCTTTTTTTAAGATATCCAAAAAGGGGGAAAATGATTTATAGCAATAGAGGAAAAATTGGGACTTGATAAAAAATGGTAGATAGTATAGTATGATACAGTATTAGGATCTATATATAGTATTCTAATAGACAAAAGACCTATATTTAGTGTTTGCCTTGAGGTAAGATGCCATATGGCGTAAAAGGGAATCTGGTGAGAATCCAGAACTGCCCCCGCAACTGTATATGCTGACGAAATGAGTATTACCCACTGTATAGTAGTGCTATATGGGAAGGGCTCAAAGTAGAACGACGCATAAGTCAGGAGACCTATCTTATCTTGAGATGTTTCACCTTCTTCGGGGATTGAGGAGATGAAACGGTGGCGACTGGGGACCGTTGTATTGATCCCTTTTGTTTGGCTATCGTTTCATCCGCTCAATGTATTCGAGCGGATTTTTATTTTTTAGGAGGAATGAAAAATGATAACAGATGTCAAACATGAACGAAGTGGTGTGCTGGAAGCCCTTGACTGGGCTTTTAATAAGTACGGATTGGATGTAACCTCCATGAAGGAAAAGGTACTAGAGGCAGAACTTTCAGTGCAACAAGCTAATGAACAAGCGATGTTTTATGCGCTGAATCGAATCGCTATGGATGAGCCAGACTGGACGTATGTTGCTGCTCGTTTATATTTGAACGAGTTATATCATAAAGCGGCGACGAACCGTAAGTATAACCAGCATTTAAAATACGGTAGGTTCGTCCAGTTAATTAATACATTAACGGAACAGGGGATATATTCCACAGATCTTTTACATACGTACACAGAAGATGAACTGAAAGAGTTAGAGAAGGAAATGAAGCCAGAGCGTGATCTACTTTTTAATTACATTGGCTTGTTTCTACTTGCTGATCGATATCTTGCGAAAGATCACGACGGGAATCTATATGAACTGCCTCAGGAACGGTTTATGATAATCGCGATGACATTAATGAAACAGGAAGATCGACCGAAACGGTTAGCATTGGTCAAGGAAGCCTACTGGGCCTTAAGTAATCTTTATATGACGGTAGCCACACCAACCCTTACGAATGCAGGGAAAAGAGTTGGACAATTATCCTCCTGTTTCATTGATACAGTGGAAGACTCCCTTGATGGAATCTACTTAAATAATTGGGATACTGCTAGATTAAGTAAAGATGGCGGCGGCATTGGCATTTACTATGGGAAGGTTAGAGCATTAGGGTCGGATATAAAGAGATTCAAAGGAAATTCTTCTGGTGTGGTGCCATGGATCCGTTTAATAAACGATACAGCCGTCAGTGTCGATCAATTGGGGCAACGTCAAGGTGCAGTTGCCGTTTACTTGGATCTTTTTCATAAAGACATTATGAATGGTTTTCTGGACTTAAAGACAAATAATGGGGATGAGCGTCGGAAGGCCCACGATATTTTTACCGGTGTTACTATTCCAGATTTATTTATGAAGAAACTTGAGGATGTGGATGAGAACGGTCGAAGTATCGGAGAATGGCATACTTTTTGTCCACATCAAGTAAAGCAGATCATGGGCTGGAAGGATGAGCATGGAAACCCCCTCGGACTGGAAGACTTTTATGATGAAAACGATCGAGGCTACTTTACGGAAAAATATGAAGAAGCTGTAAATCACCCGGTTTTGCCACGAAAAACCTATCGAGCAATGGATATAATGGCGCGGATCATGGTTGCACAATTGGAAACAGGAACACCGTATATGTTTTATCGAGATGAAGTGAATCGTCAAAATCCTAATAAGCATGCTAATGAGGTTGGTCGTACGTCCATTTATTGCAGTAATTTATGTACGGAAATTGCTCAGAATATGTCTGCTACTACCATTCACAAGGAATACCAGGATGAAGAAGGAAATATCGTCTTAATTAGAAAACCAGGAGATTCTGTTGTCTGTAATCTATCTTCAATTAATCTACCAAGAGCGGTCTCGTCCGGTGTATTAAGTAGATTAATAAAGATACAAATGAGGATGCTGGATAATGTCATCGACTTAAATACTATTAGTGTGGGACAAGCACAGGTAACGAATAAAAAATACAGAGCAGTCGGCTTGGGCACCTTTGGATGGCATCACCTCCTTGCATTAGAGGGAATCCATTGGGAGACAGACGAGTCGGTAGCTTATGCAGATGAGCTTTATGAAGATATTGCCTACCATACGATCCATTCATCCATGGAATTGGCAAAAGAAAAGGGAGCTTATTCCCAATTTCACGGCTCTGAATGGGAGACAGGGGATTATTTCAAACGGAAAGGATATACAAGTGAACGTTGGACAATGTTGCAGAAGGAAATCGAAGGATATGGTGTCAGAAACGGTTGGATGATGGCCATTGCCCCCAACTCCTCCACAGCAAAAATTGGTGGTTCCACAGATGGGATCGATCCTCTCTACGCGGTGGAGTATGCCGAGGAGAAGAAGAACTTTAAATTCAAAGTTACAGCACCTGATTTAAATCATATCACCTATAATTTTTACAAGAGAGCCCGGCATGAACTGGATCAGGTATGGAGTATTAAGCAAAATGCTGCCAGGCAGCGTCACATTGACCAAGGAATTAGCTTTAATCTCTATGTCCGCCATGACATCAAAGCAAAAGAGTTACTTCACCTTCATTTAGAATCTTGGAGACAAGGTTTAAAGACAACGTATTATGTAAGAAGTACATCTCAGTCAGAAATAGAAGAATGTGAAGCGTGCCATAGTTAAAGTTAATGTTTAGGAGGGAAACAAAAATGGCGATGACTCAACCTTTATCACGAATAAAACTATTAAATCCTGAGTTTCCAAACAAATCCACAGGAATTATAAATGGGAAATCTTCTGGTCTACTAAATTGGAATGATATTGCCTATCCACAGATGTATGATTTATACCAAGCTTTGTTATCTAATTTCTGGAAGGCGCAAGAGATTAATATGCAGGATGATATTAAACAATGGGATCAGCTTACAGAAATGGAACAGGATATATTTTTACGGATCAACACCCAATTAGCGTCTTTAGATAGCCTGCAAACCCCGACGATGAGTCAGGTGATGGACTATGTAACGGACTCCAGTTTTAAAGCGATTTTTGCAGTGATTTCCCAGCAAGAGGCTGTCCATAATGAATCCTATTCCTATGTGTTAAGCTCACTAGTACCTTTAAGTATACAAAATGAGCGTTTCAACCAGGCCAAAAATGACCCTATTGTTCAGAAACGGAACCAGCTAATTTTAACTGCTTATGAAGGATTTAGACAGGCTCCTACACCAGAAAGCTTATTTAAATTAGCTGTGAATTCCATCAATTTGGAAGGTATCTATTTTTACGCAGGTTTCGCTTTCTTTTATCACTTAGCCCGTCAACAGAAAATGCTAAAAACGAGTACAATGATCAGTTACATTCAACGGGATGAAATGCAGCATGCTTATTTTATCGCCCAATTTTTGAGGATTCTCATCTCCGAAAACCCAGATCTTCAGTCAGAGACACACATAGAGTATATTTATGAAACCATCTCAAATGCGACGGAATTAGAAAAAGAATGGGCTCACTATATCCTCAAGGACTTAAGCGGGTTGGATCTGAAGGAATTTGAAGGATATGTGGAATATCTTGCAAATAAGAGGTTAAGGCAGCTTGGATTAAAGAATTATTATGAAGAAAGAAAAAATCCCATGCCTTGGATCCATGTTTTCAGTGATGAAATGATAAATGAGACTAAATCAGATTTTTTCGAACAAAAATCCAGAACGTATTCTAAGGTCACAGAATCTAATGGTTTTGATGAATTATAATGGAACGCTATAGAGTAGCGATTATCTATGCTTCTGTTACAGGCAATACAGAGGAATTAGCAGAAATGGTGAGGAATTGCCTTAAGAACTATAGGATTTATCTAGAAGTATATACTAGCAAAAGTTTTTCAGTAAAAAAAATAAATCACTTTGATGCCATTGTTGTAGGGACATATACTTGGGGAAATGGTGAGATCCCAGAAGAGTTGAACGACCTTTTCAATGCCATAGCATACGAGGGAAATAAAAATATAGTTACGGGAGTATTTGGCACGGGGGATAGCTTTTATCCCCATTTTTGTGGAGCGGTGGATAAATTTAGAGACATGTTATTTCAATATACAGACCTTGCCGTAACATTAAAGGTGGAATTGAGGCCACAAATTCAAGATAAGAAACGGTGTCGCAAGTTTGCGGATTTATTATACAAACGATTATTGAGTTGAATGGAGGCTATCGCTTTGTGATTTACTGAAAAAAGCATTGAATTAGATAGTCTTTAGTGATATATTGATGAAAATTAGAGGTGAATGACAATGGTTCCATTTAATAAAACTAATTCGCTTGTACAATTCCATCATCATAATTAGCCTTGCTATTCCGATGTCTTTTAATCGAAAATAGGAAGGTTATTTACGTAAAACCGTATTTGAATTAAGTTAACAAACTTAAATCAGGTGCGGTTTTTTATTTTATCTAAAAATTTGGAGGGAAAGAAATATGAAAAAAATGAATTATCAGAATGTAAAAGGGACACAAGATTATTTACCGAATGCAGAATCTCTTCGAAGAGATATTAAGAGAACACTGGAAGATGTATTTATCCAGTATGGCTGCAAACCATTGGAAACTCCTATTATGAATTACACAGAATTACTAGCGTCCAAATATGGTGGAGGGTCTGAAATCCTAGAGGAAATGTATACACTAACGGACAGGGGAGAACGAAACTTGGCTTTGCGGTACGATCTTACGATTCCGTTTGCAAAAGTGGTTGCCATGAATCCAACATTAAAGCTACCTTTTAAAAGATATGAAATAGGAAAAGTATTTAGGGATGGGCCAATAAAAACAGGCAGGCTCCGTGAATTTACTCAATGTGATGTGGATATCGTCGGCGTAAAATCCCAAATTGCGGAAGCTGAATTAATGATGATGGCATTGGATGCATTTCGCAAACTGGACATAGAGATCACCATCCAATATAACAACCGAAAATTATTAACGGGCATGTTGCAAGTTTTTGAAACAGATGTTGATAAAATTAGTAAAGTCATTCTCATACTAGATAAGATTGAAAAAATTGGAGTAGAATCAGTAACGAAAGAACTTACAGAGCTAGAACTTTCTACACGAACAGTCACTTTAATAGGGGAGTTTTTAAGAGATAATCGGAATAGAAGTTATGATTATTTTAAAGCATTTTCAAAACAAAATATTCAAGTAAAAGAAGGACTGATGGAATTACAAGAATTAGAAAGTTACTTGGAATTTCTTGGAGTTAATAAACAATGCGTCTTTAACCCGTTTTTAGCAAGAGGTCTAGAAATTTATACGGGTACCATTTATGAAATATTCTTATCTGACAAATCCATGACATCGAGTATCGGAAGTGGGGGAAGGTATGACAATGCAATCGGTGGACTACTCGGAACAAATGAAAAATATTCAACGGTTGGGATCTCATTTGGTTTAGATGTTATCTATGCAGCTATTAGTAACTGGGAAGAGAAAGGAGTGGATAGTTCAAACGTTGATTATTTTATCATTCCATTAGGGACGCAAAAGGAATCTTTATTAGTTGCACGTCACTTGAGGGATCAAGGTTACAAAGTGGATTGTGAAATGAGTAATAAAAAATTAGGAAAAGCACTGGATAGAGCAAATAAGGAAAACATACGGATGGTTATTATAATTGGAGAAAATGAAGTAAAAACGAATCAGTATAAGGTAAAAGATATGGTTACTGGTGAAGAACGATTGGAGTCTTTTCAGTATAAAAATGCATGAACCAAGACTTGTATTATGATGAACATGGAAACCGTCTCCATTGGGCAGTAGATGATTATCAATCAGAAGGAATGAGAGAAACAAACTTCCTAACTGGAACGTTATAAAATATCATCGCAAATTTGCGACTTATATCAATAATTTAATTCGTACAGGCTTTTCTATAAAGGAAATCAACGAGCCGATCCCTTCGGAAGCTTTGTTAAAAAATGTTCCCGAAATGAAAGATGAACTCCGAAGACCTATGTTTTTAATCATCTCTGCAGAAAAATAGCCTCTTTCAGTTCAGGTACCGAAAAACGTACAGAAAAGTACCCCACATAGAACGGTGGGGTACTTGGATCATTCAAATTTTATAGAATATCCAATTTTACAGCTAAGGCTAATAATAGTTGTAATAGAATTTGAATGTTAGCTGCAGCTTGTGTGTCTGTAGTAGCGACATTTACATTTTGAGAGTTTTCTACTACGATCTTCTGCAATGAAATTTGTTCTGTTTTGGAAGTTTGCGTTAACTCCTGTGTTAGTTTTTCAGCTGTTTGAGAGTCAGCAACGGAAATACTGATTAGTATAACAATTGCTGCTTGCAGACCAGCCTGAAGGTTTATTGATGCCTTAGTATCAGTTGTATTTATTGTTACATCGCAAGAATCCTTAATAAAAATATATTCTTCGTTCAATTGTTTTGCTTTATTTTTATTGGCAGCTTCTTGTGTTTCATCTTGAACATCCTTCGTATCGCATGGGTGTACATCTTTCGGATCTAAGGCGCTCCACTTTTTAGTCACGTTGAACTCCTCCTTTTTTAAAAGCTCACTAACACTATATGTAAAATAACTACCTTCGATTGGACAAAATGATCAAGAGAAATATCCATTTCACATATTAGCTATGGAAAAAGAGAGTAGGTAGGGTTCTTCCTGCTGGTTATTACGCACTCTCGGTTAAATCCCCATTGAACGATAAAGAAGCTTTTTAATAAAAAAATCGGCAGGTGCCTCCTGATGAGCACTTGCCGATTTTCACTACCTTTTCTTTTGTGAATCATCTGCTTTCTTTAATGTTTCGATTAAAACATGGACGGTTTTTTCATCTACTTTTTCAACACTTAATACTGTCCCCTTACGGCCTTTCAACTTAATCCCTTCACCTTCTTCAGGAACATTTTCCCGGAGCTGGCATAATACAAGGTCTCGCTTTTCGTAAAAATTAACATTAAACATACTATTCACCCATTTCATCTAAGCTTTACGTTCTTCAGTATGAAATATATGAGTGAAATTCAAATTAAACACAAGAATAATCTCCATTCATCCAAAATTATTCATGATTCCTCGTCAGAAAAGCTTGTTTAGGGTATATCAATTTTCACCACTGTGATATTAATTAAAACACACTAAGAGTTAAGAATAGTATAAAGTCCTAATGGAATTTACTTATTTTTCAAGTTGGAGGTGGTATAATGGAAATAAAAAGCATAGTCTTTGTTCGAAGAAGTAGTCTAGTTCCTTAAACTAGTAAAAGGAATGGAAGACCTCAGATTTACTATAAAAGTGAATTAGCAGAGCCTCACATCTCAGATTAGTATCACAGTGAAGAAAAAATCAATGTCCTTGTTGAAGATACAATAAATTGAAGGGATATGTAAGGAGATTCGCCATGCATGATAAACAAGAAACAGGACTCAACTACGATCAGATTTCAACGCACTTTGAAGAAGCTGGACAGGGGAGGAAGGCGCTTGCCTACCGTTTATTGGATGCTAAAAGAAGTTATAGAAAAAACTTATTTTCAGATGCAAAAAAAAGCTTGGAAATAGCATTCTCTCTGTATAAAAAGGAAGTAGACAAGGAGCCTCCTTTGAGTGTAAAACTTAAGTATGGACAAACTTTAGAAAAAAATGGCGATCTTAAACAAGCGTTAACGGTTTTTAATGACCTCTATATCAATCATGACTCCTTAATTGCTCTCATCAGACTAGGGTATATTAGTATTAATCTCCGTGATTTGTCTCGCTTGAAACAATATGAGAATGATTGCTTAGACCGTATCCACTCTCCAGCGGTTTCTATGGATGAGAAGTTGCATCTACAAGTTATTTTAGGGTATTTCTTCACTTACTCTGGGAGAGATGCGTCTCTTGTAGAGGAGATGGTCCACTATCATAAAGAGAATAGTATAATACTAAGGGAGAATTTAAAAGTAGTAGATTATATTCATTGGATATACCACTTACATATTCTCCTTTTATTAAATAACCACCCTTGGAAAGAAAGGGCCCAGCTTATCTACGAAGCGGAATCCTTGGCAGAGCAGTATGAGAATCCATCCATGTTAATGACTATTTATAACTTGATGGGCATCGGTTTACTGGAAGAGAATGTTATCAATGCAAAGGAATACATGCTAAAATCGAGGGATTTGGCAGTAAAGCTTGGTAATAGACAACATGAGATGAATGCCAATACAAACTTGTTTATGTTCTATCAGTATTTAGGAGATACTAGTCATGCTGTAGAGTTGGCAGAAAAAGCAAAATCAATTGGAAAGTCCATCAATTCGAATTTTAATGAGATCAATTTAGTGAAGCTTTATTTTCTCATTGAGGATTATTCAGAAGCACTAAAACTGATCCTTAGAATAAAGCCTGAGTTGAGGACTAAAAACCTAACCATTACAAGAGTGGATGCCCTTGTTTTTCAATATAAAATCATCTTGAGGCAAAGTAATGTGAAAAAAGCGAAGAGGTTATGGCCATTTATTGAAAAAATGGTTCAGAAACATAAGGATAGTATAGATCTATCATTACTTCAATGCGAATATTTTGTCTCTCTCAAGCAATATGATAAAACAATCCCAATCGCTGAACAATGTCTTGAAGAAGCGAATCTAAGCGTTGAGAATAGGATTGGATTTTTCATGGTCCTTTTAAAATCTATCATACAACTAAATCAAGATGATGGATTCACAAAGCATATACATGCCTTTGAAGATTTAGTGTATAGCAAAGGATATTTTGGTTATCTCGGTTATGTCTATTATTATAAAGGTTTATTTTATATGAAAAATAAATCTAATATTCAAGCTAGGGTACATTTCATTCGGGCAAAACGTTATTTTTTCAAGGTGAATAATCGCTTGAAACAAAAGGAAATAAATGATAATATCGACTCCATTGATCAGCAATCATTAGAGGTACCATCCAATAAGCATGAAATGATGCACCTCTTAACAAACAACGAAATTATGTTCGATAGTATTAAGTTAGTTCATTCTGCCAAGAACCTATTAGATGTGTGTAAAAATATTACAAAGGTACTCCATGAAAATATGATGTTCGAGCATGTTTATTTTCATTTTAGGATTGATAGTAATAGAACGAAGACATTACTTGTTACTGATAAGCTGCAAAGTGAAGAAATACACTGTAACAAAGTGGATGAGGCCTTAACAAAGGTGATAGAAAAAAAGAGAGTGAGTTACTTTAAATTTGCCAATTCTTATTTTCATGGATTTCCGATTCTTTCCGATGAGAATGAAGTGGTAACCATCGTTCTGATAGAAAACGAAACAACACTATCTGGAGATAGCATTTATTATATGGAACAATTTTTGCAATTTATCACCCCTAAGATTGAAAAAGTTATTTTTCATGAGTTGGTCCAAGTTGACGGTTTAACGAAGTTATATAACCGAAATTATTTTATGAAAAGGTTAGAAGATGAGTTTCATAAAATAGCCGAGTTTCAATCGGACCTCTCGTTTATCATGATTGATATTGATGATTTTAGGTACGTTAATAATCAGTTTGGTCATGCTGAAGGAGATCGTATTTTGGAGAAGGTAGCCATGACTATCCAAGAGTCCGTTCGCAGTGGGGACATTGCTGGCCGTTATGGTGGAGAGGAATTAATAGTAATCCTACCAAATACCAATTCAGAGATTGCAAGGGGAGTAGCCCAACGTATTTTAAATGAAATACGCAAAATCCATGTGAATGATACGTACCAGATAACAGCTAGTTTAGGTGTCTCAAGTGTGGATAAAGACAAGCCATTGAATATCCAGGAGCTTATTGACAAAGCCGATCTGGCCGAAAGATACTCCAAAGAGCATGGCAAGAATAAAGTATCTTGTTTTTGGGAGATTTTTAATGACGGGGTAAAAAACGGGTAAAAAGTCTTGCCGGAAATCGTGAGAAAACCATAATGAGAATTAATATTATTGAATTCTCACTATGGTTTTCAATTTATAGAGGAATTAAAACAACAATAATAAAAATGGCACCTAATTTTCTGATTAGGTGCCATTAGCTTAGAAAACTTATAGATGTATAGGATATTAGCGTTTTAAATAGGCTATTCCGTCAGGATGAATTCCAACGACAATGCGACCTGCTTCTTTTAATGTAGCCATATTGATAATCGATACATCATTTGTTTTGTTATTGGCCACGTATGCAAAGGATCCCTCATCATTAAATACAATTCCCCCTGCCCAAACACCTACAGGAAGTCGTTTAATTTCCCAAGGACGAACTTGTCCATTAATATGCTGCTCTGTTTCAATGATGGAAACATCTCCCGATTCGCGATTAGCAATTAAAGCATACTTACCGTCTGGTGAAAATACGAGTCTTACTGGTATGCCTCCCACACGACGCTTAAATATCACTTCGTATGTTTCTGTATCAATAACAAACAACGTATTGTCCTCTTGATTTGCCACATAAAGATGCTTCCTGTTTGGATGGACGGCGACGCCTTCGGGACCTGGCCCTACTGGAATATGTGTGACGATTTCTTCTTTATTTACATCCATCACTGTAATATTGTTGCTTCCTATGTTTGGAATATAAACGGTACTTCCATCAGGGGAAAAGGAGATCATATGAGAATACTTTTGGTGAGTTGGAATGACTTTTTCAATCTCATCCGTTTCTGTATCAATAATAAAAATTTTTTCACTGTATGTAGAGGCTAAATAAAGTTTTTTCCCATCATTCGTAATTCCAACCCCATGTGGGAAATGAAAGTCCGGATGCTCCAAACGATTAACCACTTCAAATGTATCGTTATTGATGATATCCACTTTGTTTCCAAGAGAACAGGCTACATACGTTTTCTTCCCATCCTTCGTAACCACTACCTCATGGGGATTATGGCTCGTTTCCAATGTTTTTTCCACTTTATTTGACTCCAGATTGACAATGGAAATGGTGTCTTCGTCTTTGTTTAATACAATTAGATGTTCTGACATGGTTTCAACTCCTTTTTTATATATTTAAATAGTAACATATTTATTTCGATAGTAGAAAGAATTGAAGTATTGGTTTTGCATCAGTAGTTTTCCTGAAATATGAAAGTTTTTTCCTCTTTCACAATGAATTAGATTGGGTTAGATTAGGTTAGATTAGGTTTGACTACTATTGAACAGAAAACCATAAAGCCGTTCATGCAAGAAGACTACACTTGCTTGAACGGCTTTTCCATTTCTTATATTTATTTTTCACTGGTAATATAGCGCTTATCTTTCAGGAATAGCCTCCAGAACCAGATAAACAAAGGAATGAGTATGGCCATCATCACAATGTATCCCCAAAGCAATGATTGGTACATAGCTAAATTAGTTAATCCTTCAAAGATGGTCAGCTCAGGATAAACAATGTATGGCATATGGGCCCAACCATAGGCGAAGCTTGCTAAGGCATACTGAACAATTATGAGGATGACAGCTACCCGCGGTTGGCCGATCCGTACTTTTTTGGATGGCCAAAAGAGGGCACTATAACCGATGGAGAAGGCAAACATACTTAAGGCAAATAACTCCCATTGCCTTGCCATATTTTCCACCATCCACATGGCTTCAGGCATTAATGTTAACGTAGCGGCAACGGCGAAACTTAACATAATCGGTCCAAACATAATCGCTTTTCCTCTGTATTCCTCATACGTTTTATTCGAATTTGCTTCCCTGGCGTAGTCGCTCAAGAATAAGGAAGAGAGGAAGAGTTGGCTTGAAAGGCCGAAGCCGATATGGGCGTAGACCGTAGGACTCGTGAGGACTTTGTCAAATAAAATATAGTGCCGATTCCCAACAATCTCAATAAAACCACCGATAATTATTGGTAGAACCGTAAGCATTAGAGCAGGAATTAACAGCCCTGTTATTCCAGAAATATAACGTAAGAGCTTTGTGTACTTTTGAACCGAGTAGGAGTACACCATAAAAGCACTGCGAATCGTTAACAAGATTAATACTAAGCTGACAGGAACGATCATTAATGACCCAAGAGCAAATGCTGCGCCTGGGAAAAATCCTGCTAAAGCTACTACAAATAAGACGAGGAAAACATTCGTTACTTCCCATGACGGGGACAAATATAGGTTGGCAAAGTTGGCGGCAGTAGTGTCCTTCCGTTCATAATAATACATCGCCCAGAAACCAGCACCGAAGTCGATGGCTCCTCCTATGGCATATAGAAATAAAAACAACCAAATGATAGAAATGGCTACATAAGCTTCATGCAATGAAATTCCCCCTTTATACAGATGTTGTCATTTGAAATTCATTATTTAGTGGGTTTCGTTGGAAATAGAATCGCATCACGAGTGCCGTCAACACAAGTAATAAGAGATATAAGGAAATAAACAGTACGAAAATGAACCCAAGATTTCCGGATGCTGTAGCTGCATCGGCAGTTCGCTGGATGTTCATAATTGTCCAAGGTTGTCTGCCAATACATGCGAAAATCCAACCCGTTTCCATTCCGATTAAGGCGAAGGCCCCACTAGGGACTAAAGCCAGTAACAGCCAATTTGGATAAGGGTTCTTCTTAAAGATAAACCTCCAAAGGAGTGCTCCCACGGACAATGCGACTAATAAGGTACCAATTCCCACCATGACGTTAAAAAGGGTATGAACGAAGAGGGGAGGCCAGTCCTCCCGGGGAAATTCATTTAGCCCAATGACGACCCCATCCGTCGAACCAGTGGCTAACCAGCTGAGCATCCCTGGGATTTCGATTCCCCCAACAACACGATTTGCTTCGGGATCGGGCGTACCCATAATCGCAAGTGGAGCATGGGATTGGGTCTCAAACAATCCTTCTGCTGCCGCAAGTTTCACTGGTACATAATGATGTAATCCTACTGCAGCTTTATGGCCGGTGGAGCCAGTCCAAATTGCCGTTGCCGCACCTATGATTAAAGCGAGCATTAATCCTTTTCGATAATAACTCACTTCCCTTGCACTTAGATTTCCCCGTAACAGTCGATATGCTCCGACAGAAATGACCACAAATGCTGTCGTTAAATAGGCGCTGCTCACTACGTGAACAGCCGTATAACTAAATGCTGGATTTAACACAGCCTGCCAGGGCTGAACATTGGTAATTTGACCATCAATCATATCAAAGCCCCTTGGTGTGTTCATCCATGACTGAACATTCGTAATTAAGACGGCTGAAGCAGTCGCTCCAAGAGCGACAAAGAATACACTAATGATTCGCATAGTAGAAGATAGACGATTTGCAGCGTAAATATAAATGGATAAAAACACAGCTTCCACAAAGAAAGCAAATATTTCAATGGCAAATGGTAAGGCAATAACTTGCCCGACTACTTCAATAAAACCTGGGAAGGTTAAGGACATCATCACGCCGACGATCGTCCCTGAGGGAATAGCAACTCCGAGTAAGATGGCAACTCCCTTTGTCCAACGCTTGGCCAAGATAGCATAGTCTTCATCCTTCGTAAACAATCTCACTAATTCCGCGATAAGAATCATGAAGGTAAGGCCAACCCCTAAGGTTGCAAAAATAATATGAAACGCTAAGGAAGAACCAAACAGGGTCCTAGCCAGTATTACATTGTCCATTACACTACCTTCCTCTCTTAACAATAATTAACAACGTTATTGTCTATTAAGACAGGAAGATTTATGCATCAATCTATTTAAGTTCAGACGAATGATAAATTTATTTTTTGTTTGGGGATAAATAAAAGGAAACTTAATTCAGTGGAAGTAAAGAAGGTGTTAGAGCTAAAAAGGATTGGTTAACACATCGATAGGTTACTACCTAAAAGGAAATTATGGAGACCGGCAATTCTATTTTGCTTCGAAACTTTATTACCAGTCTCTTATCGTAATTACTTCCTGTGAAACCATAGGAGCTCTTTGTCATCAACATCACCATTATAATTTATTAGTATCTCGTCACCTGCTTTGATGTCCGTATAAGCATAGTAATCAAACGTATGGTTTGTAAAATTAATATCATAGGTAGCATTTGGCTCGTATGAATGGTTAAAAAGCATTCCATACCCTAAAATAATGGCACCGTGATTCTTTCCGTATTCAAAGACGTAATCTGCAAGGACGGTATGTTCAATTAATTGATGCTGTTCGTTAGGGTAAGGAAGAACCGGTGCCTCATGAATAAGTTCTCCTTTTGCTATATCACACGTTGCAAATACTCCCCTATTAAATTCCCCATCACTGAGGGGTGAAGTTTTTATCTCAATCATTTTATCACCTGCAATCTGATTTTATTTGTTTGATTTCCATTAGATTAACATCGAGGATCTTCGAAAATCAATTTTTTTCAATATAAATCCCCTAACAAAACGGATAAGTATGGTGTAAACTAGTCCAAAACTATCATATATTAGTGAAGTAAAACAAAGGGTGTTATTTGATATTGGCGAGTTCGGTTCACAGTGAGAAAACCTAAATGAACATTAGAAAAAGAGGGGCAATTCGCACCTCTTTTATATAATTTAACTTCATAATTAGCATAGCAATTAGTAAATATCGTCTATTGATTGCTAGCTCTCGTGGCTTTCTTAGAGATAGTTACTTTCCAAGAAACTATGGTAGTGCTATCTCTAACATTATTAGCTTGTATATTCTTCAACATAGATTGAATACTTTTACCATCTTTAGAGTTAAAGAAAGTATTATAGATGTTTATCGGATTTGAATATGGTTCATTAGGGCATTCAATAAGACCATCTGTGGTTAGAAAAAAGTGATTTTCTCCTTGTCTTAATTCTTTTATCCCCACACTATAACAAGGTACTTCCTGTTCAAATGTATTTACTTGACCTATCCATTCATAGAATTGTCTTTGATTTAACTGGTACTGACCTAGTGCAGCTAGTTCTGGATGAAATAAATATAAAATACAGTCCCCAACGGAAAACCACCACACATATTTATCTTTTCTTACTACGATTAAACAAGAAGTTTCTCCTGTAACTTTTCGGCAAGCAGATAAGAAGTGTTCAGATTGAAACATATTTAATATTTCTTCTTCGAACCTTTTAAATGTTTGATGAGTTGTTGGTAAAGATAATAAATCTTTTATTTGAGATCTTCCATTAACGAAGTTTTCTACAATAATTTCGGCACTCTCTGATGTGTTATGTGCATCTAGAAGAATGGTGAATTCCCAATCTTCCTTATTATTAGACCATACCAGACATCCATCTTCATTCTTATATTGTCCTGCGTTCGAATTACCACCATAACGTCCGACCACAAAATGATTGAGTTGAAGAATATCTGGTTTATCAACGTAATTTTCTTGGCTCCCGATCCAGTTAAAATCTACGATATGGTTACTCATTTTCATTTTTCTCTAGATATGTTTTTATTCGACTGCAAAGTTTAATAACATCGTTATTGTCACCCATAGGAGCATCTTCCCAATCATAAACAGCATTTGGTCCCCAATATTCCTTAGGTGTATTTGGATAACGAGCTACTAAGTGCATATGCAGATGAGGAACAGCATCGCCCATAACGTATGAATAAATATGTTCAGCATTTTCACTTTCCATTAATGCTTTACTTACTCTAGCAATCATCATACCAAATGCTTTTGCTTCTTCCATACTCATATCCCCAAGTGTGGGAGCGTGCCTTCTTAAATCAATCATAATATGACCTAAATAGTTTGGATTTCCATTTCTATCAATATGACCTACAAAAACATACTCGTCCTCATAAATCATAACTCCAGAAGTTTCAATATTTCCAGCGTGTTTATTGCAAATAAAACAGTCTTTCACAGGAATTCTCCCCTTTTTAATTATTTATAGAATTATAATATAAAAGATGTAATATTGGTATAATATTCAAAAAATTAATTTTTCCCTTCAATGAAAACACCACCAAAATTGGAGGTGTTATCTCAAATAAATTATATCTTTTAATGAAAGTGCCTATCTGTTTGGCAAAGTAAATGATGTGCATCAGAACTCTATTCTTTGAAGAGGCTTGGTTTCGTGTCGCTCTAGAAAATTTTAAACACCTTATTAAAGAATCTCTAATTTATTTTAATAAGTTCCTCTGCCTATTTCTAAATCTCGCAGGTTCTTGTCACAGTGTACACCTTAATAACAACTTAGCGAAAAGGTGGTGGACATCACTTCGCTTTGATTGTAAGTGATTAAGTTGTCCCTTTTAGGAGGAAGAGATTTCTGCTTCTTATAGATTTTACATAACCGTTTCCATTTAGCCATTCTTTTATATGTATATTGTGTCCCCGAATAGGTAGTTTTTTATTGTTTTCTCCCCAAAAACCGAACGAGTTTATTTGAAATGTGATTCTTTTTTATTAATTATTCCTTGCAGTATAGTTAATAATTGATAAAATAAAGTGCGTACAGAATATAGAAGGTCGAACATAACTGTTATGTTATTAAAATTATTATATAGAATTGTGCATAAAGTGTGTAAATCATTAGTGAGACAATTGAAAGCAAATGAATAATGGATAATGAGGAGTGGAAAAAGTGAAAAAGCATTGGGGCTGTGTAGAATGAAAAATGATAGTGTCAAAGAATACTCTTCTGAGTATCAAAAAGAAGTGGTAGATTTAATTCTTGAGATCCAACAAAAGGAATACAATATCTCGATAACGAAAGAGGATCAACCTGATTTGTTTCAAATTGAAGAGTTTTATCAATCAGGAAATGGGAATTTTTGGGTGGCTGTTCTTGATGATAAGGTAGTGGGGACAATCAGTTTATTAGATATTGGAAACAAACATGTTGCGTTAAGAAAAATGTTTGTAAAAAAAGAATATCGAGGAAAAACTTTTCAAATTGCAAGTCTTTTATTAAATACTGCAATTAATTGGGCTAATGATAAGTCAATAACGAAGGTTTATTTAGGAACTACCCTACAATTTGTTGCAGCCCATCGATTCTATGAAAAAAGTGGATTTATAAGTATTGATGTTAGTGAATTGCCTGAAAACTTTCCCATTTTACGGGTGGACAAGAAGTTTTATAAATACGAACTTAGAGCGTGAGTACTTGATGGAATTCCTCTTTATTTGATTCAACGTAAGGTTATTTAGTTGTTCTGTTTGTTTATAAATGTGGTCATCATTAAACCTCTTAACTATCTGTATTTGAGATAGAACCTTAGGAGATTATGATGGCTATTTTTTTGCTTTGTGATCAAATTAATTGCAACGTTTTAGATAACCTTGGGGTCTTTTTTATGAAAGGAGGCATGAGAATGGAAACTAATTTCTTGCAGAAAGTCATATTAGCAAAGGAGGGGGATATGGATGCCATTCCAATTCCTGATGAAAAAGAGCAGAAAAAGTTATATTATACATTGAACAAGACGCTTTGGAAATCTAGTTGTCATTCCTGCACTGCCCTACGCTCGTGATCCTAGGCGCTTGCGCTTTTCTTAAAAGGTAAGAAAGTATAAGTTTTTGCACCTTCGGGAAAGTTGTCTAGCTCCAGCGCCTACTCGCTGCGGGGCACTTCGGAAGTGACAACCGAAGTCAAAGAGCGGACTTCTGGTTGTCATTCCTGCACTGCCCTACGCTCGTGATCCTAGACGCTTGCGCTTTTCTAAATAATCCTTATGTTCCTTTACAAAATAAATTAAATTGTAGTAAACTTCTTGAAAGAAAGTTGAAATAACGTTTGTTATCCGAAGACAGAGGGATGGGATTGTTTTGCCACCAAAAAATAAGTTTTCTAAAGAACAAATTATTGATGCCGCTTTTTTGATTGCTAAGTCAGAAGGACTAGACAATATATCAATGCGGAAAATAGCCGAGAAAATTGGAAGTTCGGTTGCACCGATTTACGTTAATTTTGACAACGTAGATGAGCTAAAATCAGCAGTAGTCAAGAAGTTGGTTGATATAAGTAAAGAAATATTAGAGGAACAAAACTCTGGACAACCATTTTTAGATATAGGTATAGCAAGTCTTTTAGTTGCTAAGGAATATAAAGCATTATTTGTAGATTTAACAATGAAACCGAACAGTTATGCCGAACAGTACAACCAGCAAATGGAGAAAGATCTTATTGCACGTATTAAAATGGATCCAGTTTTAGAAGGTTTTTCACAGGCCGAGATGATGAGCATTCTTTTAAAAATGAAAATATTCCAGACGGGGTTATCCATTATGGTTGCTAATCAGTTACTTCCAGAAGAATTCACCGAAGAACAACTAATTTACTTACTACAATCCACAGGGAACGATATCATTTCATCCACACGTAAACAAAAGTGAGAGTGAAAAAACCATTGCCATTGCGAAAGTGATGCTGTGAAAAACTAAATCTAAGTATGTCTTGACAAAGGGTAGTGTAATAAGCTAGCCTTTTTTTCTTTTCTAATCGTGAGTTACTGACCCATACTAACGTCACTTGCAATGAATTTCCCGCAACACTTCATTGTTCCCCTTTTGAACAACTTTCCTTTTGATGTCAATTTCATTCGATGCCAATAAAAAAATTTTACTTTAGTATTGACAGTCTCCCCTCTTTATATTACAGTTGTTACATAACGTTAGTTATATAAACAAATTTTGTAAATTATACATTTAGAGGAGAGAAATTTAATGAAGTTTTTTAAAGTCGTCGTTAGTTTATCTTTGGTGTTGTTGATCATTTCCAGTGTTAGTTTTTCATCAGTAGGTGCTTCTTCACCGCATTTACAGGAGGACGATGTTGAAGAGTATCTAGATACGGTTGTAAAAGAATTGATGGAACAATCTCATATCCCTAATGCTACGATCTCTATTGTGTCCGAAGGAGAAGTAGTAATCTCAAAAGGATATGGTTATGCAGATTTAAATGAACGGGTACAAGTAGATGCAGAGGAAACGCTTTTTCGGGTAGGTTCCATCTCCAAGTTGTTTACATGGACAGCTGTTATGCAATTAGTGGAAAGAGAATTACTAGATTTAGAGACGGATGTCAATGAGTATATAGATTTTGAGATTCCTGCTACACTTGAATTTGTTGAAGAAACAACAAAACCTGAACCAATTACACTTAAGCATTTGATGAGTCATACACCTGGATTTGAAGATTCATCTTCCGATCTTTATCGCCTTTCTGATGACCAAACCATCTCACTTAAGGATTACGTGCGAGAAAATGTCCCTAATCGAATTTTTCCAGCAGGTGAGGTCATCGCTTATTCCAATTACGGTACAGCTTTAGCTGGTTATATTGTGGAGCAAGTGTCTGGGATGCCATTTGCAGAATATATTGATACTCATATATATGACGTATTGGGAATGGAGAACAGTACATTCCATCAACCTTTACAGGACGATTTTGCTGAAAATATGACTAAGGCGTATCGTTATGTTGATGGGGAGTTTCAAGAAGGGATGTTTGAGTTTATCCTTGAACCTGCAGGGAGTATGAGCAGCACAGCTTCTGATATGACGCCATTTATGCTGGCTTATTTACAAGGAGGGCAGTATGGGGGAGAGAGAATTTTAGAAGAAAATACAGTTGACGAAATGTTCAAGCCACTATTTAGTCATCATCAAAGACTAGATGGAATGGCTCATGGATTTATTGAAGGGACATTTAACGAAAGAAGGACACTTTTTCATACGGGTAGCACCATGCTTTTTGATGCAGCACTATATTTACTGCCAGAAGAGCAAACAGGGGTTTTTATATCCCATAGCGGAGGCAACTACAACTTCAATACAGAAGTATTTCAAGCCTTATTAGATCGCTACTATCCATCAAACATGGAAAAAAGTAATATGGATACACCTCTATCTTCGGATGACCTACTGGAACGATCGAGTGCATTTGTAGGAGAGTATCAGCAGAACAGAAGAGAGCTGACGACATCAGAGAAATTCCTCAGCCTTCTAATGGGTGTCATTTCTGTTGATGTAGACGAAGACGGATATTTATTAGTAACTCATTTGGGAGAAACAAACCGGTTTTTAGAAGTAGAGCCAGGTGTTTATCACAATTTAAGAGAAGGTAGCTCGCAAGATCCTATCGGTGATTTCAGAACCATTGTATTCGGTACAGATCCATTGGGCAAAACGCTACTAATGACTGATGGTCCAATGAGTTATTCTAAAGCTCAGTGGTATGAGACAACCGCCTTCAATATGATGATCATCATGTTATCACTAGTATTTATGATTGGTAGTTTGTTATATTGGGGAATGAAAGCTGTCATTCAAAAAGTCAGACGTAATAAAAGCAAAGGATCAAAAGGATCCATTGCAGCAAAATGGTTGGCAATCATTTATGCATTTCTGTTAATCATTTTTGTAGTAGAATTTATGATGACGATGCAGTTTCATCCTGTTTACCAATTACCAGCTGTCGCTTATGGAGAAGGGCCTGTATGGAGTGGGTTATTTCAGTGGGTTCCTTACATGATGGTTATTATTGGAGTAGGTATGGTTATTTTCACGGTGTTCGTTTGGCGGAATCAGTATTGGAGAATGGCAGGAAGAATTCACTATACATTGTTATCAGTAGTAACGATGTTGTTTTTCTGGGTGTTTAGTTTTTGGAACTTCATAGGATAATTGATTACAGACTATTTTTGATATAGCATGGCATCGTATTACTGAAGGTTTTGAAAACACAAGGGGGCAGAGGAACAGAAGGCTGTTAAATGCCCCCCTTGATATGTGAGAGTACTTTGTACTATAAATTAAGCATGTCAAAGGAATATAGTTCTCATTAAGAGAGTTTAGCTAATTGCATTATTACTTTCATTAGCATAAACTTTACACCTTTTTTTGCATATGAAAAATCATTAAAGGTCCCAATAAAGTACGCATCCATTTTAGGGTGGTAGAACATATAGGCACCAGTTACACCTGCATGACCCCAACAATTAAACATTTTTGGCATAAGGAGGGGAATGGTTTTAAACTGCATAATACCATAACCATAATCAATGCCTGTCTCATATTTCATTTTGTCCTGAAACATTTTCTCAAGTGTTTCTTGTCCTACAAGCTCATATGAGACCAAAGCTTTCATGAATTTGAGCATATCCTCCCTAGTGGACACGATCCCACCACCGGTGTAGTCGAGACTGCCATATCCTTTATGGTTGGTGATGTTTTTTTGATTAGCGTAAAAGTCAGCCATAGGTTTGGTAGTTTCATCAATGGATGTCGACTGGTGGAGGAATGAGGAATGAACCATTCCTAAAGGCTCAAAGAAAAATTGTTTTAGCACTTCATGGAAAGGGAGCCCGGTTACTTTTTCAATAATGAATCCCAATAAGTGATAGTTTGTATCTGTATATTTAAATCCATCGCCAGGAGGGAAATGAGGCTTTAAATTGTCTTTTGCCCAAGCTACGGTCTCCTGAGTACTCATGTGAAAATCCGGATTCTCAAGGACTTTTTCTAATAGTGGCCAGAAATTGTCGGGTAATCCAGAGCTATGATTTAATAGATGTTTGATTTTTATCTCATTTGAATAATCGACTTCATTATATAAATGGAGATGATGGAGCAATTCCTTGTCTAAATAGCTTGAAATAGAGTCATCAAAGGATAATTGATTTTTTTCATATAACATACTAATTAATACGGAGGTGAATATTTTTCCCACGCTTGCCATATAAGCTGGTTGATCAGGATCCATTGCTCCATCGGCAAGATTTAAGTGAATTCCCAACTTCTCAGAAGAAACTAGTAAAGCAGCACTTTTTAGATTGTTATCTTTTTGTCTCTGTTTTCGAAAAGAATTTTCAATAGAGCTTAAAATCTTTTCTTTTTGTTTTGATTCAACTGTCTTCGTCATCCCTTATCCTCCTCTATTCGGGGTAGATATTTTGTATTATAATGTTAAATAAATTGTGCTATATTTTGTAAATTCTGATAAATTAATTGTATCATATATTCCCATATTTGGGACTATTTTAAAAGATAAGAATTTAAGTTTTGGTACCTTCGGGCAATGTCTAGCTCCAGCGCCTACTCGCTGCAAGGCACTTCGGAAGTGACAACTGAAGGCAAAGAGCGGACTTCAAGTTGTCATTCCTCCACTACCCTACGCTCGTGATCTTAGGCGAATGCGCTTTTCATAATGATTGTAATATTCTTTAACAAAGGCAAGATTTAATAGATTCCCATTAAATTGTCGCGAATCTTAAGAGGAGTAAGTAAATTACGGTCAATGACGAAACCCTCTCTTTTAAAGGGGAGTAGTTAGTATAGGAGGTCACATGTTACATTTCATCGAGCAGCTGAAATTTGGTAATGAAAAACAACAGAGAGCTTATTATGCCATAAGTAAATTAGGAATAATGGAAGATTTAGGAGTTTATAACCCTATCCTATGTGGAACCCTACCAATTCAGATTGACATAATAGACTCCGATTTAGATATAATCATGGAAGTGTATGATTTTAAGCAGTTTGAAATAAAAGTGAGAAACTTATATGAGAATACAGATAACTTTAAACTGAAAGAGATCGAAATTAGAAATAGACCAGTCATCAAGGCAAATTTTCATTTTCAAGGTTTTGAATTTGAACTGTTTGGACAAGCCCAACCAGTTAATAAACAAAATGCTTATTTACATATGGTCATTGAAAGTAAAATACTTGAAGAAAATCCAACTATGAAAGAAAAGATAATCTCATTAAAGAAACAAGGATACAAAACAGAACCGGCCTTTTGCAAAGTTTTAGGATTAACTGGAGACCCGTATATAAGCCTGTTGGAATTTGGAAAAGCAAATGGATATTTAGAATAGATTTGTAATCTATACACGTGGCTCGCTCTCAACTAATCTAGTATTTAAAGAAGTAGAGAAGGAGGTAGTTATCTCCTCTCTACTTCTATCTTAGTGTTAGATAACATTTGACTAGTCTGTGAACTCCAAT
Organism: Evansella tamaricis; assembly: GCF_019042215.1. Classification (GTDB taxonomy): domain Bacteria; phylum Bacillota; class Bacilli; order Bacillales; family Salisediminibacteriaceae; genus Evansella; species Evansella tamaricis. The sequence goes on from NZ_JAHQCS010000096.1 coordinate 40,350, forward strand.
CAAATAATTCTTTAGAAGGCATGTGTCTTCTTTCAAAAGCAGTTTATTTGTTTTCCTGTTTACAGTAAGTGTGATAACAAAATAGTAGCTAAACTGAAATAGATTAATAGGCCAGTTACATCTTTAATGGTTGTAATGAATGGATCTGATCCAGCAGCTTGGTCGAACCCTAATTTAACAAGAATATAAGGTATTAAAAATCCAAGTGTTGTAGCGATTGTTACCGTAAAGAATAAAGAAAGACCTACGACTAACCCAAGTGCAAAGATACCTTGCCATAAGTATGCAATGATACATGCGGCAACCCCAAGGGCAGCACCCATACTGACTCCGACTAAGACTTCTTTTGCTAAGTGACTTTTCCATTTATCAAAGGTGATTTGTCCTAGTACATATGCTCTTGTGAAAATTGAAGAAGATTGTGTACCGGCATTTCCTCCCATATCCATAATTACTGGTATGAAAATAGCTAATATAACGATTGCCTCTAATGCTTCCTCGAATGCGCCAACTACTGCTCCAGCAAGCATTCCTCCGATTAGTGTAATAATTAAAAATGGTAGGCGAACTTTCCAAATTTGTAGAACTGATCCGTTTACTAACACATCACTTTTAAGTGCTTCCTTTGCTTGATAATCTTCTAATTCTTTTACTTTTAAATCTGATTCTAATCTTGCCATTTTGATATCCTCCTCTGTGACATGTGTTGGACCATGCCTGTAATTTTTTGTTTTTGAAAAAAATAAAGAAACTCGAATGACTCAGGTTCAGGACTACTATCCAAGACATACCACCTCCAGACATCAAAAAATTAAAAAACACCTTCACGAATGAAGGTGTTAAGCACAGCAAAACAAAGCATGTACAGTACAATGTACAATACAATAACTATTTCCTCCATTCGTAGAGCTTTAGCACTGTACGGCATAGGACAAATGTGTCCAGCTACATTAAAAATCACCTTAATTCGATGATTCCTGTTGACCCATTGGCGTCTTTGGACATTTTTGGGCAGCAGCGTGTCTCCGTACAGGAGCCTCACCTAACGAGGTATTCAGTTAAATTCACAAGTTCGATACTATAGCATATTTTTCGTGGTGTCAATAACAAATTTAAAATTAAAATAATCGCACTTTTATATAGATAGGACAGTGCAAAAGCTCTACCAGTTTAAGAAATTAGCATTATGCAAATGATTTTTTTACTATGGAAGATAACCGACAAAAGGCAATATAAACGAAAAACGAAAACCAGCAAAAAAGATCTTCAACTCCCAATGAGAATGAGAGAAACCATTATCGTGGCATTTTTTTGCATTTTGTTGTACAGGGATAGAAGCATGATTGTCAATGAGTTCTCTATCAACGAATTATAGTAGACTCGATGTTAATGTTGATGTGGTGTTATGGCATGGACGTTTTCCTGTTTTTAAGAGAAAGAGAAGCAGAATCTACTAGTTCTGGAACCTTCGGGCATGCCACAGGACGTGGAGTTTTGCCTGATTGACGGATTTACTCCAGTGCGATATTTGTAGAGGAAGAGACAGCATGGCTGCGGGGCACTTCAGTGAGGCTACTACTTGTGTTGCATCATGTAGCGTTGCTAGAAGTAATTGCAGGACAAACATTTTTATTTAATTAGCTATGTTTAAGGATGATGTTGATGATTGAATATAGTGTTGATTGTAGCGAACCGCCCGGGGATAAGAAGACACCATGTATACGAACGAAGGGAGTAGACATGGATGGCGCACTTGTGCCTATGGTGAAAGAGAGTGTCCTAAAGCGAAAATCAACAACAAAGAATAATACAGCAAATTTATTAAAGAAATAGTTATTGACAGTACATTATTATTGATGTAAAGTTTGCATAGTAAATGGAATAAAACCTCGTTAGGTGAGGCTCCTGTGCTGGAGATACGCTGCTGCCCAAAAATGTCCAAAGACGCCAATGGGTCAACAGAAACCATCGACATAAGGTGGTTTTTAACGTAGCTGGAATGTTTCCTATGCCGCACAGTGCTAAAGCTCTACGAATGGAGGAAGATACTCATGTGCCAGCATGCCTATTTAGGCAGGTTTTATGGTACTTTCATTGGGATGGTTACATTCCCCACCTTCATTCGAGAAGGTGGGGTTTTTGAATTTTATTTTTTATTGGAGGTGGTAATTAGACATGGATAGTGCTCCTTGTACTAGTTGTTATACTACTTTTTTTATGGAGAAAACGAGCTATAGATACTGTGGGTCTGTTACTACTTCATATTCTGTACGAATAATTTAGTCATTCTTGCTTTTATAGATATTGTTTTTCTCTAGTCAGGAAAAAAATTTTGTTTTAATAATGTATGAGATGGGGAAATCAAAGGAAAAAGGTGAATATTTTTTTTACATAAATAGGAACCTATGAGAATAACACCTTTCTTATGCATACTTGTCAAAGGAGGTAATAAAGATGAACAGATTAAATGAAGAGGCACGTGAGAAGTATTTCGAAACGATCTTCAAGTCACTGAAGAATAAAGATAAGAACGTATTTCTTGAGTATTTTTTGGAACTGCATCCCACAGATCAGGTGGAATTATTTCAACAACTCTACAAAGATAAAAGACCAATGTTTTATGAGTATTTAACACCAGAGCAATTTGCAGAGATTTTCCAAGGGTTAGAGGTGGAAGAACAGAAGGAAGTTGTTAAAGAGCTCGATAAAACCTATGCTGCAAGTATGTTTAACCACATGCAAGCAGATGATATAGCTGATTTCTTAGGAGAAATCCATGAACCACACGCGAAAGATATTTTAAACGCCATGGAAAAAGAAGAGGCGGATGAAGTTATAGAACTAATGTCTTATCCAGAAGAGTCTGCTGGGGCATTAATGACGAAAGAGTTCATTTCTATAAAAGCTACTGATACTGCATCAGAAGTCATGGATCATTTGAGAAAAAAAGGACCTGAGGCAGAAACAGTTTATTACCTCTATGTTGTAGATGCGAAAGATAAGCTAGTTGGTGTTGTTTCTTTACGTGATTTAATTGTAGCCCAATTAAATGAAACAATAGAGAATTTAATGAGTACACAAGTTGTGTCAGTTGAATCCCATACAGACCAAGAAGAAGTAGCTAGGTTAATAAAAGATTATGATCTACTTGCAGCACCGGTAGTAACATCCACAAATGAACTCATTGGTATCGTTACAGTAGATGACGTAATGGATGTACTAGAAGAAGAAGCAACGGAAGACTTTGATGATTTCACTGCAGCAAAAGGGGCAACGGATGTTAATATCACGTCCTTTTCTGCAGCAAAAAGGCGTTCCCCTTGGATTATCATGTTAATGTTCTTCGGGTTAATTACGGCTGGTGTAATTGGTACATTCGAAGAAACACTGGAAGAAATAGTGATTTTAGCTGTATTTATTCCCCTTATTATGGACTCAGCAGGGAACACAGGTACACAGTCTCTAGCGGTAATGGTTCGTTCCCTTGCAACAGGTTCATTTGAGAGAAGAGGTTTACTCCATACGATTAAAAGGGAATTTGGCACCGGTTTAATGCTTGGATTAATTTGTGCCGTTGTATTAATGATCGTTATCCCTTTCCTCTATCCTGAAGGCGGTGTGATATTGGCTGGTATAGTTGGGGTTTCTATATTCTTAACCTTAAGTGTGGCTACGATCATTGGTGCGGTTGTTCCGGTTGCAATTAATAAATTGAAATTAGATCCTGCTATTGCATCAGGACCGTTTATCACAACCGTTAACGATATATTAGGTTTATTGATTTATTTCTCTATCGCTACCGCATTACTTGATTATTTGCCTCGATAGAACTTCTTTTATGTGATGGTTCTGTGTAGAGAGATACTCCTGTCTAACAGTTAATCATAAGTGAGGTTAGCTTTCTTTTCATGGTGTATCCCTTTATCAGATACTCATTAAACAATGGAAGATGGATTTCATGGTAAGACACCTTCTTCTTTGAAGGTGTCTTTTTTGAGAGAATTCGAATAATATTACTTGAAAAACGAAATTACACTTATCTTTTGAGAGGAGGTTATCCCATGGTAGTTGATTTAGAAATTATTCTTAAACTAACATTGGCCTTGTTTTTTGGTATGTTAATTGGCATCGACCGGCAATTAAAGCATAAACCTTTAGGTTTAAAAACAAGTATGGTCATATGTGTGGCTAGCTGTCTAGTGACAATTGTTTCCATACAATCATTCCATCTTTTTGCAACCCCTACTTATAATGCAATGGACCCAATGCGACTAGCAGCACAGATTGTAAGTGGTGTCGGGTTCTTAGGAGCAGGAGTAATATTAAGAAGAAATAATGATGTCATTTCTGGATTAACAAGTGCCGCTATGATTTGGGCCGCCTCCGGTTTAGGGATAGCGGTAGGTGCCGGATTTTACTTTGAAGCATTGATTGCCGTGGTTTTATTAATTATAGCTGTAAACTACCTGCCTATGGTTATAAAGTCCGTGGGACCAGCCACTCTAAGAGAAAGAGATGTTTCCGTAAAAATAGTGATGGAGCCAAATTATAAAATGACGGAGCTAGTTAAAATAGACCCTGCAGTAGCGTCAGGACCATTTATAACAACCATAAATGATTTTGTTGGTTTATTTGTTTATTTATCAATCGCAACATCTTTACTAAACTATTTGTAACAAGTCAAACAGATGGACATTTTCCCCTATAAAAAAGTAGGGATTCTTACACTCACTGTTGGAACGAATAAATTTGTTCCACATTTTAAGAATTAGTATAATATTAGAAACTGACCTAAATGTATTGAATAAGTAGTGTCTATATTCATGGAAGGAACGGAACATATCATGTGGAAGAATATTTTATCGATTGGAATTGGTGGAGCATTAGGTACAATAACAAGGTATTTCTTAAACTTATATACGTTGTTTGTTGGATATCCGATCGGAACCGTCATTGAGAATATATTAGGTAGTTTTTTGTTAGGTATTTTGACAGCATGGTTTCTGAATCGAAAATCTCGAGAATGGGTAAAGGTGGGAGTGGGCGTTGGATTTTGTGGAGGTTTTACAACCATGTCCACTTTAGCTGCAGATTCCTTTTTTCTGGTTCAAGAAGTTTCCATCCTGTCGTTTCTAATCTATTTATTCCTTTCTTTATTTGGGGGACTTACATTGGCCTTTATGGGATTACTACTAGGAACTAAGTGGAGTGGAGAAAAAACGAATGAATCGGAGGGAGGACTCTCATGAATGTTCTCTTAGTTGGTTTAGGTGGAGCAGTGGGAGCGGTTGCCCGATATTTACTGGGCGTTGGTATAATGAAAAAGTTTCCACATCCCCCTATTCCAATAGCAATGCTAGTTGTGAATGTGACCGGATCCTTTGGTTTAGGGATTTTCTTCGCCATCGCTTATGGTGTAATACCATTAGCATCCTACGATGCTCCACTATTTTTACTTATTGGAATCGGTTTTTTCGGTGCATTTACAACCTTCTCCACCTTTAGTATAGAAACGATACAACTAATAAATGAGAAGCTAATAAAAAAGGCAATCCTTTATTTTTGCTTGTCCATTTTTGGCAGCATCGTTACTTTCCTTATGGGATTTTCTCTCGCATTGCTTATATAATCTCTTCTTCACTCCACTCTCAGTTAATTCCTTACTTCATCCAGTAGGGAATTTTTTTTGTTAGTCCCTTTCACTGTAATACTACCAAGAACTTCCCAGCGTATTAACGGGATAGAAAGCCATCATATAAAAGAAAGGAGGTAAGGATATAAAATGAAAAAAATTGCTATAACAATTTCCATGGCAACGTTAATCCTTGCTGGTATTACTGGATGTGGTGATGCAAATCAAAATGATGATGGAGCAGGTGCTTATCAATATCAGACAGGTCAAGGGACTACAAACGGGCAAACACCTGGGCAAACAGGAATTACTGAAAACGATGGTGCACTCGGTGGTCAGGGATTACGTCAATCTGCCCAACGGAGAACGGGAATGTTTACTGGACAAAGAAATAATCCCACGGAGCAAGGGAATGGAAGCTTTGGAAATCAAGGCTCTAATCAAACGGATCAAACCTGGCGGACAGGTCCAACAGGACAGGAAGGACTTTCACGTCAGAGAGGTCAAATTGGTTATGGAACATATGGATCCCGAACAGATCTTGGTTTCAGCCAGAATGGTAATGGAACACATGGTCAAGGGGGCAGTGGTACTGGAAATATAAACAGTAGATAAGATCATTTTCATGGAGAAAGCAGAATGGGGCACTAGCAACATCACTATGGAAAGAAAACAGTGAGCATTGGATTATCGCTTCCAAGGGCTCACTGTTTTCAAACTTATTAATATGAATGGGACATTAAGTAAATTCGGAAGGAACCGAACTACATACAATCTATTTGCTAGTGATTATACTTATAAGTTGGCTCCACAGGTAGGACTCGAACCTACGACCGATCGGTTAACAGCCGATTGCTCTACCAACTGAGCTACTGTGGAATAATTAAAATATCATCTTCAAGACCGACAGTTGATAGTATGGAACACACTAGACTTTTTTAAACCTTATAGCATAATATGATTTAATTAACAATTTTCAGTCATTTTAACTAAAAAATCTGTTGAGAATGCTAACTAAAAAAGGAATGGCATGAAGGAATGGATCTTCATGCCATTAAAACAAGTTCATTAAGCGTTCCCAGAAACTTGGCTTCTCTTCTTCCTCTTCGGTATTTGTTTCTTCATCATCTATTTCAATTGCTTCTGTCCGAAGAACAAACTGAACAGTGCCTACATTTGTATTCAACTGTGACACAAAGGATATTGGCTCAAAATCTGATAAATCGAATTCGTCCATGATCGCGTCGATTTCCTTTTGCAATTGTTCCGGTAAATCACTTGTTTCAGTTGCCAGTTCATTCGTTCCATCATATAGTTCACCAACACCACTTTCTAATTCAGATGTTCCATCTGCCAGATCATTAATTCCAGAATCGATTTCCTTGTAGGCACTTGTTAGCTCTGATACTCCGTCTGTATATGTTACTAATCCTGCATGGAATTCACTGTAACTTTCAGAGAGGATGGCTATTCCATCAATTAATTCCTCAAATGCTTCCAATCCTTCGAAACTATCTATTCCTCCGCTCATAATATCTTCAAGGGCAGCTAATTGGCGGTTAAGGTCGTTTACAGAGTTAATGGAATCTTCTGTTGTTCGATCAATGTTTTCGAAGGCTTCATTCATCTCATCAAGCGCTCTTCTTGCCTCTTGAGCTGTATGATGGACTTGCAATAAATGGTCGAGTGTCTCGCGGGCAATTCCAGTTTCATACAATCTCTCCATATCTTCATCAAATGTTTCGGGAGGCTCGGGAATACGGTTCAGGGTATCTTCTAACTGAGAAAAGGCTTCTGAAACCTCTTTATTAAAATCTGTAAGATCCGCAACTATATCTTCTATGTTCCCATCAAACTGGAAGAAACCTTCTAACAATTCATGAATATCATCAATATCCAAATCTAAAGATGCACTGCCGAGTTCATCATTTATCATTGCGAGAGAGTCATCGATCGTTTCCGAAGCATCAATGATATCAGAAGAGGCGTTACTAATTTCCATCATTCCTGCATGAAATTCACCGGAGCCATCGCTCAAGCGGTGTACTCCATCATTCAATTCAGAAACGCCTGTCAACAAATCAAAAACACCATTATTTATCTCTTTTATGGCATCACTTAATGTTCGCAGTTCTTTTGTCATTTCATCTGTTTCTAGATCATCCAGTGCCATTGACAATGGAATAGCGGCAATTTCAATTCCCCCCATCTCAAAGTCCACCACATCTGCAAGTAAGCTCAAGTCAGCGTCACGATCAGGCATAACGGTATAAGATACTTGCCTCTTTTTACCTGAATTTGCAATGGTACCATCAGGTGCTTGTATATTACTGATGATGTCCGTATCAAGAGTGAGCGAGAATTGTAACGTATAGTAATCATAAAAAACACGGTTAACCTGCTTATTTTGCGATGTTTTAATGTTTATCAGTAATCTTCCTTCCTTCCCAGGAAGGTCATGGGGAGAAATTTCTTCTCCATCAAGCATGTAGGAAATCTCTATATTCCAAGGTAACTCTTCCTCTTCCATATTCCCTTGATAATAAAACCAACCTTTGGAAGCCTCCATTTGAACCGCATTTGTCACTCGCTCTATTTCATTTAAATTTGTTAAATTTTTGACTGTTGAATAGTTTCCATAATCAATAACAGTACCAGGTTTTTCTATATCTAACATATTAACGACATAGAGATCCGTTAACCCGCCAGTAGCAGTTAAACGTCCGTAAATAACCTCATCCTTTGAAGTTACTTTCCCATATGGATTTGTCTCTGCTTCTATATCGTTAGTGGAATCATCATCGCCTTCTATGGGCTCAGCCATTCCGATTGGAAAGGGGAAGGCGAGAAGTATGGCGAGAAAAATCAGTATTATTCTCTTTTTCATTTTTCAGTTCCCTCCCTAAAAAAACGTGCTCTTAAAGTAGTAGTCCCAATTACTTTGTCCAGCAAATATAACAGCGCTGGCAGGAAGAATAGGACCATAATAAAGGCCAGCAATGCTCCTCTGCCAATAAGTAATCCAATAGACGAAACAATCGGATTAGTTGAGGTGATCCATAAGATAAAACCAACACTGGATAATATCCCAGCGGATATGGAAATGGAAAATGTCTTTTCATTTAATGTTTTCTTAATCGATTGCCGCGCAGGCATCTCTTTTCGATTCTCCATATAGTTTTCTGTAAATAGAATCGCATAATCCACCGTTGCAGCAAGCTGGACCGTACTAACCACTAAATACCCAATAAAGACTAACGGAGTATCGGAAAAGTATGGGAAGGATAGGTTAATCCATACCGCAGTTTGGATTGTCAGTAACAAAACGACTGGAATCGTAATGGATTTAAACGTAAAAAGTAATACGAGTGCGATGGCAATGACTGTTAGGGCATTTACAATGGTATTATCCTTTAACACAATCGTTCTCATATCGTATAATGCAACACTTTCACCAAGACTATAATACTCATCACCATAATGGGAGAAAGCTATATCCCTGACTGTTTCTACTGTTTGGAATGCTTCCTCACCCTCTGATTCTGTATCAGTATAAAGGATGATCTGACTGTAGTTTTCTGAATGAAACCTTTCTGTAATCGATTCATCGAGATATTCTGGTGGTATTACAGAACTGACAGATTGATTATAGGAAACCACGCTTGTGACACGATCTAGTTTCTGTAAGTCTTGTTCTAGCAATACTTCTCTTGCCACTTCTCCTCTCGGAACTAACAGTACAATTGGCGTCGACATTCCGAAAACCTCATCGATCGCTATTATATCCGCTCCGAGGCGAGAGGAATCTGGCTGTTCCCCAATGCCATAAATGAACGTCGTTTCTTTTTGTGCTAAATAACTGGGAACTATGATCAGAAAAACTAGGAATAAGCTTATGAATCTTACTTTCATCACTTTGTTTCCAATCGTTTTGAAGCTTGGAAACAATGGTTTATGTTCTGTTTTATCGATCCACTTGTAAAATAAAAGTGTTAACGCTGGCAAAAATACCATGACACTTATAAAACTTAATAAAATTCCTTTTACAAGGTTAATGCCTAAATCTGCTCCAATTTCAAATTTCATAAACGTCAGTGCCATAAAACCAAAGAATGTAGTGGCAGCACTTGCAGAAATTGCAGGAAAAGATTTTTTCATAGCAAGCTGCATCGCCTCTTCTGGATTATCAGTTTTCTTACGATAATCGGTAAAACTGTGCAAAAGAAAAATGGCATAATCTAGGGACACGGCAAGCTGTAAAACTGGAGCAACGGATTGTGTAACAAAAGATATTTCGCCAATAAATATATTTGTACCTAAATTGATGAGTATTGACACTCCGATTGCTGTTAAGAAAAAGAGGGGTTCTATCCACGATGTTGTCGATAAGATAAGAATGATGATAATAATCGGAACTAATAACAAAGCGGCGTACATTGTTTCCGTGAAAGCCATCTTTTGGGAAACAGCGGTTTCGGCGGCTTCTCCAATTAAGGCATTTTCCTCACCGATCAATTCATAAATCGCATCAGTAATTACCACTTCTTCCCCTTCTGTTACCGTTAGGGAGAACAGGGCATTGTTTTCGAGATAATACTCCTCAATAATGTTTTCATCTGCCATTTCTAAAGGGATTTTTAGGTCGATGACGTCATCAAGCCATACGACGTCAGTAACACCTTCGATTTCTACAAGCCACTCTTTATATAATAAGGCTTCTTGCACCGAGACTTCCCTAATCATCACTTGTGCATTTGGAAGTGTGCTATCAAATTCTTCTTCCATTATTTCAATCGCTTTCGTGGAGGGGGAGTCCTCAGGTATATAGTCGTTCATGTTGTAATTTATCGGTACAAAAAACTGGATAATGGCACTAATTACAGTTAATATCATAAAAATAATCACAATGGATTTTTTGTGTTTAATGATCTGGGAAGCGAGGTTTGCCAATCTAGAACAACTCCTTGAAGTTTCACTAACTACTAATTATAATGACACTGTGTTGATTAATCAACGAACAGTTAATTATCGTATGATGAATAAACAACATATTACAATAAATTGTTGGAGAACTAATGGGGGATTGTTGATGAGTGCTAAATTAGACCGGAGAAAAAAATATACACGTCAAGTATTAAAAGAAAGCTTTATAAAAAAATTGAAGGAAAAGCCCTTTTCAAGTATCACTATAAAAGAAATATGTGATTATGCAGACATTAATCGTTCCACCTTTTACTCTCACTATAGCGATCTGAAGAATCTTCTCAATCAAATCGAAGATAACATCATCTCAGATTTAAATAAAACACTGTCTGATTACAACCACACGAAAAATGAAGAAGCGATTCAAATGATCGAAAAACTGTTAGAATATCTTGCTGAAAATCGGGAAAGTTCGCAAACGTTATTTAGTGAACACGGTGATCCCACCTTCCAGAAAAGAGTGATGCAATTAGCACAAAATCACATGTTGAAATCATTAGAAGGAGAGGGAAGTAATCAGACCACCTTTAACTCGGAGTACTTAAGTATTTATATTGTCAATGGAAGCATCCATGTGGTTCAGCATTGGCTAAAAAACGGGTTAAAAGAAAGCCCTAAAGACATTGCGGAAATGATAGCTAATATTTCGTTTAAGGGGTTCTCCGCTTATAAATAAAATTCGTTTTGCGGGAGCAAGGTGATGGTTACGTTCCATTTTCTCAAGGACCTGGTTTTTGTCTTTTTACTTTCCCAAATAAAGCGTTTGACGTAAAGTACGGCAAAACTTTACCAAATCAAGGGAAGATACTTTTCTTTGCTCTTTTTTAGAGAATTGGTGAATACAATGGTTTAGAAGCTTAAATATGGGAGGGTTAATATGAGCTCGAATCCATTTATTTCCCCTTGGGAAGAACACCAGTTTGGATTGAGGTGTTAGAAGATCATGCCATCTTTGCACGGGATTATTTATCTCCAATGGAAACTCAGTATGTTGAAATTGGGTCACAATATGCTAAAGGGTTTAAGACTTTAAGAGGAAAGTTGAAGGAATTACCTCCAAATCTTTCTGCAAAGTCGGAAGTGATGATGTCATTCGCTAGAGAAGTCCACCCTTTAGCACACGGGTATTATCAATTTGAAGGGCACCTTCAGCAATTACGAATATTAAATCAAGTTAATATTGAGTTAACACCAACTTATTTTAATGGAACGTTAGGGGAAAACCAAGTATATTTAAGGCTACTGGAATATTTCGTGAGAGGACAGGAACCTGTGGAATTACCGCTAGTAGATTTAATGGATTTATGGTTAGAGGACCAGTTAGGACATGCAACGTTATTACAAAATCACTTAGACCCGATTGAAGGACCACTCCACGTGAGAACAAGGGAATTTATGAAAATATTTCAGGGGCATATGGTAAGAAACCATCACATGCGGAATTATTTACGCTTCATTGAACCTGGCTTTCCTGCACAAAAGCTGTTTGCCCGTGAAGTTGCAGAAAGCATTGTTGCTCTAAATTCTTTTGTAACAAAGGTATGGGAAAGATTTAAAAAAGACGAAGTGTTAAGCCGATTAACTCTTAGATTTATTGAACATCACTTTACAGAAACCTGTTATTTCCTAAGAAAACTTGCCTATTTTGAACCGGAAATTTATCAAATACCAGAATGCCCTCTAACCAAGCCATCAAACTATGATCCACCAATTGAATAAATTGAGAAACATATTTGGGAGCTATAGTTAATGATTAAAAATCTGCAATACTATTAACGATACAAAAAATTACAGACAAAATTTAAATTATTTAGACTTTTAGCTCTCTAATAAATCTGCTATATGATAAAATAGGCTATAGGAATTTTTTGGATGTTTCATAACGGAACAGAGATTAGAAGCTGCATATGCGGCTTTTTTTAATGTTAATAGATACGTTTTGGTACATCCGCTAATGTCTAGTTCCTTCGCATACTCGTTCTTGTTCACTATTATTTAGTTGAGTTAAAGGAGTGACAAATATGGCAAAAAGACTGGGATTTACATATATTTTTTGTAACGATTTGGAGAGAATGAAGTGGTTTTACACTAAAATACTTCATTTAAACCTTATTTGGGATAGTAAAACATCGATTGCTTTTAAGATTGGTGAACACCAATTAAGTATTGAATTCAACGAGAACTTCAACATCTTATCTTCTAAGTTTTCAAACCAACCAGGTTGGGAAGGGGGAACAGAACCGAGAACCGGTTGGTCTCTTGAATGTGATAAAGAAGATTTTATTGAAATTGTTAACTCAGCTATAATGAACGAAATACCAGCATATTATAACGAACCAAATTGGAAAGGTTATTGGAGCTTTCCTATTTTAGATCCTATGAATAATACAATAGAAATTACATGTACTGCAGAGGATATTCCAAATAATATTTAAGTTGAAATGAGTAAATAAAGAAATACTCATTTGTGAAAAATAGACTAAGTAAAAGTTGACATTTATGCTGTAGCAGTCTCAAGGTAGTTTCATTGGATACGAAGTTATCATTTTTCATACGAATCTAAGGAGTAGGGTTTACAAAAAATAAAAGTGGAGGAATAAAGAATGGATATAATAGTAAAACAACGGGTTTTACAAGCATTGAGTTTAACAGACGACTTTTATACTCATATAAATGGTGATCATTTAAGATTAAGAATATCTGACGTCCCTTCAAATACAATTGGAGAGCAAGCATATTGTATTATCGGAGCAAGAGAAAGTTACTTAAAGGCTTTTATTATTGGTAAATGGGATGGCTTTGAATGTAGTTTATCGGATAGTACTAATAAAACTTTAATCAATAGCAAATTAAAAGAAACTCATACAAATATAATAAGATTCTTACAAGATAATAGCATAGGTGAAATAAATCCTAACTTTTTAATGGACTTATTGGAACATGAGGTTCAGCATCACGGACAATTAATACGTTATGCTTACGCTAATAATATTGAGTTTCCTAAAAGTTGGAATATTCGTTATACGGTATAGTTTCTTCTTTCGGGAATACGTTTGCACCACAGGATTTTATGACAGTGTGTCACTAGCGGGAGGACTGTTCAAAAAAAACACTAACGGGGGGAAAAGATATGGATCAACTAGTTACTGAAAGGTTAATATTAAGAGACTGGCAATTAACGGACAGCAAGGACTTGTATGAATATGCTAAAAATGAATTAGTAGGTCCTAATGCTGGTTGGCTACCACATAAAAATGAAGAAGAAAGTAAAGATATTATAAGAATGTTTATGCGAAATAATGATACATATGCAATTGTTTTAAAGGCCGAAAATAAAGTTATTGGTAGTATAGGACTTCATGATAGAAAACCAGATGAAAGTCTTGCGGAACTAAAGCAGAGGGAGATTGGTTATGTCTTAAATCCTAACTATTGGGGAATGGGAATTATTCCAGAAGCAGTAAAATGTCTAATTAAATATAGTTTTACTAAACTAGATTTAGATTTAATTTGGTGTGGACATTTTAATTTTAACCATAACTCGAAAAGAGTAAGTGAGAAATGTGGATTTAAATATAGATTTCAGAAAAATGAAACCTTAAAGTTGTTAGATAATAAGGAAGTTACCACTTTATATTATTGTATGTTTAAATCTAACTATATTGGACATAAAAATTGAGTTAATCAATCATTTCATTACACTAAAGTGTTTTGATGATTACTATTTAGAGTAAAGGGTGCGATTGTATAACAAGGTCTCGAATTATCTGATAGATTAATAAAAAGGGGGTTATTCATTTTGTTACAAGGGCTTTTACACCACATTGAAATATATGTTTCTGATTTGAAGCGTTCAGTTACATTTTGGGGTTGGTTATTAGAAGAATTAGAATATGAGCCCTATCAGGAGTGGGAAAGGGGACGAAGTTGGAGAATTGGAGAAACATACATCGTCTTCGTTCAAACAGATGAAAGGTTTTTGGACATACCTTACCACAGATGTGGAGTGGGTCTGAATCATTTGGCGTTCCACGTTAGTTCACGTCAACAGGTTGATGTTATGACAAGAAAGTTAAAAGAAAAGGGTGTTAAAATTCTCTATACTGATAAACATCCTTTTGCAGGAGGGGAAGATCATTACGCCGTTTATTTTGAAGATCCAGATAGAATTAAAGTTGAATTAGTAGCACCTTGACCACTCTATTATTACACAGGGGAAGGAGATATTAAAGACAACTAAACGAGAAGCGATAAAAACCTACAGTGAAGTTATAATGAAAAAAAACTAGATTATTCGAAATGAGGGAAATGGAATGATTACATTAAATCCTATAGGTGTTGCTTATAATCAAAGAGAAGAAATTGAAGATGACTACTGGGGGGAGGTAGTAAGTAAGATTGTTTTAAATAATTCCCTTCCAGAAGAAGCTTTAAGTGAAATTGAAACTTTTTCTCACTTAGAGATCATTTTTTATTTTCATATGGTGGATAAGGATAAAATTGTTAAGGGAGCAAGACATCCAAGAAATGATAAAAGTCTACCTAAAGTTGGGATCTTTGGACAACGTGGAAAAAATAGACCTAATCAATTAGGGCTTACAACGGTAAGGGTTCTTAAGCGAGAAGGAAGAGAATTATCTGTAGTAGGACTTGACTGCATTAACGATACACCAATATTAGATATAAAGCCAGTTATGAAAGAATTCCTTCCGAAAGAACCGATTGTTCAACCTAAATGGACACATGAAATTATGAAAAATTATTGGAGTTAACATAATGTATTCGCCATACCAGAAGTAGAGAAGCCTGATTTTCTAAAACGACGTGGTGGCTTTCGGTTACAAGTTGGAGATGATGAGGTTTTTGTAGGTATAGAAGATGGGTTTGATAGATTTTCAACGAAGTCACATTTAGCCTATGAAGTGAATGGTATAACACATTGGAAAACGTTTAGAGGAGAATCACATCAAAATAATAAATTCCATCCCCATACCAGGTTTATCAATAAAAAGGGCTATACAGTGATACATGCTCAAAATGTATAATACTGTATATCCTTTCCTCCTTTTACATATAATACCACTTAGATTATGGAAGTTGAGAGGGACTGTAATGTGGAAAACAATTCGTTAAATAGAAAAGAACTGGAAGAAATGAAGCTCTTCGCTCGTGACCAAAGAGCAATTCTTCATGAATAAGCTACGATTTGTGTCGACGGATTCATTTCTTCGAAATACTAATAGAGGAAGACACATTGGCTTTGGCGTTTTTTTAATGAGCCTGAGCCCCGGTACAACATTACTGTACCGGGGCTTAGGTGCCTTTTTTGAGGAGCTAATGAAGCTCCGAATCATTGTTCTTAATGGAAAAATACACCTACATATGTGGAGAATGATATTTTTCAATCCAGAACTCTTGATGGAAGAGGGTTATTCAAAAACAATCGTAATTTCGTGATAGTTTACATTTGGATCCTTTGGAATATTTACTTCCAATACACTGTTTTTAAATACTGACATGGCACCATCTGCTTTTCCAAGAGCGGGTAATTCGATAATCTCAGGAGGGTGATTTGGGATACCCTCTATTCTTAAGTGGTTTGCTGCATGAAATATTTTCAATTGGTTTGGATGTATGTGATGTGGAATAAGAATTTTTACAATCATATTATAATGGCCTTCAAATATCTCTCTTTTCAATGGTTGTGGTGATTGATTAGGGTTTATATTCGGGTTTTGTGATTGGTTTGGGGTCTGCCCTTGAGCCCTATCGGGAGAATTTTGTTGATCCGTATTTGGCATTGATTGCTTTAAAACATTTTGGATGTACTCCTCAATCCATTGTGGATCCTTTCCACCTGCACCAAAAAAGGGATTTCCCATAAAACCCTTGTCTTTAAAGATATTTTGAAATTGATTCCAATCCATTTTTCCCTTAATAAACTTATCCCTCTCATCCATTAGAAACACCACGCTTTCTGAAAAAACTTATTTTACTAATACCTTATTCATATTAAAGTTGTGTGAAAAATAGAATAGAAGTAAAGACATAAGGAGGCTTATTGATGGATATAAAAATAAATGTGAAAAGCATTAGTATCAATCAAGTTTCAGGATCTTCAGGTGTTTTTTCCGGTCGAAACACACATATAGGTTGGAAAAGCTCATCAAAACAAAATGAAGGATTTGGTAAAGTAGAGGGACAAGATAATCTTGCCGAGAATAATATGAGTATTACCTTCGATCCGGACTATATCGACGTTTATCGCCCCCCGCAAAAGAAAGATTACAAGGAATAGAGGCCAACAGTAAAGGAGGCTCCTTATATGGCATCTTTTTCTCCTACATTTTATATAGGTAACATTCGCATCGGTACCGTTGAAGGGTCATCCAGTGTGAATATTGGACACAACACAAATTCAGGGTTTAAAAGTGAAAAGAAACAGAATCAAGGATTTGGATCCATAAGCGGGGACAATAACTCGTTTAAAGATTCAAAAACGCTTTTAGATGATGCAGATTTTCTTGATATGTTTAACGGCTCATTAAGTGATGATATTCCTGAGTGGCTAAAGGAAAAAATACTGTCTACTTTGGAGGAAGAAGCAGAGTCGGACAATGCGTCAACCGATGATGAATCAATAAAGGTAAATATTGTGGATGAGGAAAAGAAAAGAGACTGAAAAGATGAATATGACTTTTCTTTTACAATGAAAACTTCTTTTACCTTAAGTATCGAGTAATTTTCCCTAGCCTTCAAGACTAAAATTGTTTATGCTTGTTGATTATTAAGGCCAGGCTTAATGTCTTGGTCCATGATTGGAGCATCAATTAAGTCAGTATCACCAACAACATTCACGTTATTGGCTGTTGCATTAATCCCTAAATATTGTCCATTACCATAAGTAAATTTAACATGCCCATCCCAACCAACTGTATTATTGTTTCCTGCAAAAAGGCCGGTATTGTTTGATTGTGAATTTATGTTTACCGCCGCAAAATTAACTGCAATTGCCATATCTTTTCCTCCCATTTATTTTATAATTGTTGATTATTAAGACCAGGTTTTATGTCTTGGTCGTTTATAGGTGCATCAATGACATCCTGATCCATTAAAATATTCAAGTTATTAAAACTTCCGTTCATTCCCAAATATTGCCCATTTCCAAAACTAAATTTAGCGTGGCCATCCCAGCCAACTGAATTATTGGATCCTAAAAATACACCAGAATTATTACTCATTGAGTTGACGTTTATTGCTAAAAAATTAATAACAACCGCCATAAATAACCTCCCTTTCCATTTAGGTTACTAAGGCAAGAAATAGGGGAACTACGTGTCTTTAAGTAAATTTCCCCTATTAATTGAAAGTCTTATCTTTTTACATTATTCAATTTATGAAAGAATGTGCGAATATGGAAGGATTGAAAAAGGAACATCCATCAGAAAGAGGAAGGATGCACCTTTTTATTAGAAAGTAGAAGTTCCGTTTGGAACAGGAAAGGGAAAGTGAAGTAGAGGGGAGCATAATAAAACAAGGTAAAGTATAGAGAGGCCATTTCAGTTTTTTTTTTAGAAAATTTGAAAGAACAGTCTAACGGAAACATAATCCCTTCACAATTTCTCATGGATGGCATAAGCTATATTGATTTTAACGCTATAGTAGTTAGAGAGTTTGATTCATATATCCAGGTTTGTAGTCCTGATCATTGATTGGTGCATCAATATAATCGGTATCGTTTAAACTATTAGAGACATTAGCTAATACATTCCTACCGGTGAAGTTGCCGTTTCCATGATTACGTTTACTATGACCACTCCAACCCACTTGATTATTTTCACCTACCGCAACGGTAGAGTTATTGATTAAAGCATTGACATTAATAGATCCAAAATCCACGTTCGTAACACTGTCGTCTGGATATTTATGACTGTATATATTATCCCGATCATCTATAGGAACATCAATCATGTCATTATCGAAGACATGAGAAGTGTTATGTGCGGCGATCCCCTGACTGACAGATCCAAAGCCGCTATTTGCTTTGTAAAAAGTAGTCCAGCCGTTCGCTATATTGGTACCAGAAAAAATACCTGAACCATTCTCTACGTTATTCACGTAAAAGTTATTAAAATTAACCTGAATATTTCCCATAGAACTCTCCTTTACCATTGTTGGTTTTGAATTCCATATTTTATATCTTGATCATTAATGGGTACATCAACAACATCTGAATCATTCCCCACATTAATATTATTTGCTGTGTGATTCATCCCAATAAACATGCCGTTAGTATATCCAAATTTAGAGTGGCCATCTCTGCCAGTTTGATTATTAACCCCTACATGGAGGGATGAATTATTTACTTGATTACCGATGTTTACATTTACAAAATTAATCTTAATAGTCACTATATTCACCTCTTTTCTTATTAAACAGTTAAAACTGCTGATTATTAAAGCCGGGTTTAAAATCTTGATCAAAAATTGGAGCATCTATTATATCTTGGTCAATTACGACGTTTGAATTATAAATTGTTGAATTCATTCCAATAAACATGCCATTTCCCATACTGAATTTAGCGTGCGCATCCCACCCCACATGATTGTTAGCACCTACAAATACACCACAGTTGTTGTTCATATTATTTACATTAATTCCAATGAAGTTCATAACAACAGCCATTAACAACCTCCTTTAAACGATCTTCCTTGAAGTAATTCATGACCGGAATACATAAAGCTTATTTATTAATATTATTCAATATACAGCCAATCCTAAAACCGAAAGTTAAAAAAGAAGACCACCAGCCAAGGGCTCGCTAGTGGTCATGCGATTGATATAAAAGTACATACTTTAGTCTAATTTTAATTCCTCGGTTTAGCTCCAGTAGCACTATTTACACTATTGAAGTTATTGAACGATATATTTGAACCAGAAAAACTGCCATTCCCCATTGTGTTTTTAGTTTGGGAATCACACCCTGGTATATTATTAGAACCTATATAAACCCCAGAATTATCACTTTGTGAATTAATGTTAATTTCACCGACTTTTATCTTCATACTCACGAGTGTTACCTCCTATCTGTGGAGCAATTATCTAACCATAAGATTTATAGGAACTTGTCTTAATATCATATTTTATTAAATTACTTTAGTGATAGCTTGTATGAAAAAAATGTATAAGCCTATGATACGGGACTAGTTCAAATTAATAAATTAACGATTGATTAATTAAGGTGGACATGGCTGCATATAGTAGAAATAGCAAGAAGAGGGGAAGTGTCTTTATCATGAAAATGAAATTGCTATGGAAGGTGAAAATAATGGGATCTTTTTTCTTTTTCTTGAATAAAAGGGCAGGGGGATAATGATGAAAATTTATGTATGTTATTTTTCCGATATCCTCCAAGACTTCGTAACGTAGATGAGGTCAAAATCAATTTTCAGCTTTTTTAAAAAAGAAGATCCCATCAATCAACATAAAAAAGACCTTTCCGAATTAACAGAAAAGCTGGAGAAATTAGAGAAAATCATTCAAAAAATGGATGATAGAAAAATTGAGTATCACATTACGGTTGAAAATATAGATATAAAAGACCCCGTATTAGAGAGTCTCACTTTTCAATTAGACTCCGTAGATGTGAAGGAGCTTAGCGGTGCTTTAAACTTAGGGAATAATTTTGGGACATCGGTAAATCAAAAAGAAAAAAAGGATCCTAAAGATAAAGAGGAGGAAAAGAAAAAAATTGAGATGGAAGAAAAAGAAAAAAATGCTCCCAATACCATAATGACACCAAGCAAAAAAGGGTTTTCCTTCAAGTTTAATAAATAACTTATAACGTGTATAAATAATCCCGTATACTAAAGAGCCCCCGCATAGGGGGGGAGCTCTGACAATTACCCTTATAGGACTATTTTTACATTTAATGCTACTATCAATCACATTTTTTTAAGTTCTCTATAACTGTTTAAGTATTGAAAGTTTTCTGTTTTTGATTTTTGCGATAACTCCTACGTAAGCTTATCTGCAGTATCAGAGTCAGCAACAGATATGCTGATTAGTACAGCAATCGAAGCCTGTAAACCAGCCTGAAGGTTTATTGCTGCTTTCGTATCCGTTGAAATTTACTGTTACATCACACATTCTTTAATATAGATATAGTGTTCAGTTAATTGTTTCGCTTTATTTTTTTTGACCGCTTCCCGTTTTTCATTTTAATTATTCTTCCTCCTACATACTTCTAATGTACCCATTTTTACTCATTTTAAAATCTCCCCTTTCGAGTTATTCAATAATTCCCTATGTCAAATACACATCATTGATTGCTGAGTTTACACCTAAAATAGGTACAAGTATACCTGTCGATTTTTTTATTAAATTTGCAGTATAGAAACTAGGAAGGTATATGATTATTCAATTACTTACACGAACTTTTCAAGGCTTTAAGAATATGATAATAAAGGAATATAGCCAGTGAGTCTCTATTATTTGTTGAATAATTTAAGCTCCTTTAGCCAAGGGATTATAAAGCTTTATAAAGGGGGGAGTTGCTTGTTTTGGAACAAATTTGATCCGGTCAAACATTTTTTACCAAAGTTAGATGATAAAAAAAACATGACCAACGGTATTGATACTTACGTTCAAAATATGCTGAGTCAATACTTAGGGAATATAGGAAATCCACTAGAAGAGCAGGCGAAACAAGATCACGAGAGTTCGTCAGGGAACGGTGAGGAAACATCTGCTAATAATGAACAAGTTCATTCTTCTAGTCAGCAAACTGACCATAATCAATCGTCCAATCAGTCTTTTACAAATAATAATTCAGATTCATTCATTTCCCAAGCGGAAGCTCAGGCAACGACAAACAATCAAGCATTTCCTGCCCCATCAATTACACCACAAACGAGAATAATTGAAATACATGGATTTATTATTATACAAATTTTAATACCTAAGCATATTGATATAAATGATATAGATGTTCAGCATGATTCAACGAAAGTGGTCATTAAAGGTTTTCCTACTAGTAAGCCATTTGAGATCAAACTTCCTGATTTAGTACGAAAAAAAGCGAGTAGAGCCATTTATAAAAAAAATATTTTAGAAATTCGATTATTAAAACATGAGGATGAGTATCTACATTCGATACCTATAAGAAGGAAATAGAGAGGTAACACAATTTACGAAGAAAAATTGTCTTTTTACAGGAGATTCTAGATAACAAGCCAGTGATTTAGAAAAAGAGAGCAAAGGAGTATCTCCAAAGCTCTCTTTTATACTTAGTTGTTGTTATTATTATTCCTTGCATTACGAGCGTTGTTTGTATTACGAGCGTTGTTCTCGTTCTCATTTGCAAATTCTACATTTGCATTGTTTACATCTAAGTTGTTATTAGTAGCATTGTGTCGATTATTACGGGCATTACGGTTGTTGTTTTCGTTATTATTGTTAGCCATCAAAATCACCTCCACGAGTAATAATATTTGCAGATTATGGTCAATTTAATCTTGTAAGTTTTTACAAAAAAAACGGAGGTGTTCCATTGACTTTCTTAGATATTTTTATACGGACAACAGTTGCTTTTATTGTATTGTATATCCTTTGTCGGCTTTTAAATAAAAAGCTAATTGCACAGATGACCTTCTTCGATTTTGTTGCTGGAATTACAATCGGTTCAATTGCTGCAAGTGCAATGTTGCAGCCCAACACACCGCTATCTATAAGCATGACAGGTTTAATTTTATTTTGTATATATACTTTCATTACCAGTATCATTGCTATTAAAAGCCTATGGGGAAGAAAGATATTAGAAGATGAACCAACCTATATCATTAATAATGGGAAGGTATTGGAGAAAGGTTTGAAGAAGAGTAGAATGACCATGGATGCTTTAATTACTAACTTAAGGAAAAAAGGTGTGTTTTACGTGGAACAAGTGGAAAGCGCCATCTTGGAAACGGACGGAACAGTGTCGGTTTTAAAGAAACCTGGCTATCTAGATGTCATGAAAAAGGATATCAATCAGTTTCAAAGGAGCAGAGGCGTTCCACAAGCGTTTATCATTGATGGAAAAATATTAACAAGTACGTTAAAAATGATCGGTAAAGACACTAATTGGGTAACGGATGTTTTAAAAAAGAACAATATTTCAAAAGTGGAAGATGTTTTTTTTGCCCAGATTGATAACCAAGGAACGATTTATCTTGATAAACGAGAAGATGCCCAGTCCCCATCCTTTGATTAACAACGGAGATTCCTATAAATGCTTAAAACAGATGTGCTCTAAAGAAACAAATAATGAAAACGGTCAATGACAAGCTGTTGCTCATATCGTGGTACAATATGGTGACGTTTGGGAATTTTTATAACATAGTAGATTCTAAGGAGTAGATGTGTTCTACTCCTTAGAATTCATAGATTATATCACACTTAAATTCCATGTGCTCGTATTAATTGATAAACTTAAACTTCTCCTATCATTATATCTTGTACATCCCATGCTAAATCCCAAACGTTTGTGTCTTGATTCGCCATAATAATAATGGTCATATCTGATTGAGGATAATAATTCATGACACAGCTTACACCTGGGTTAATCCCATCCTTTTGAATATAAATAATTTCTCCGGAGTCATTCTTAACTAAGAATTGGAAGCCATATCCCATCATTTCAGTAACCTCAGTATGCTTTCTATACACTTCTTTAGGAGCAAATATGTCAGTTGTAAGCTCATCACTTAATAACTTTCTTGATTTTAGAGAGCGAATAAATAAATCTAAATCTTTTACTGTCGTTAATGCCCCAGCATCAGCAGACCCAATTGCTGGATAAGAATAAATATTTTTTCGATAACCAGTGATATTCTCGTTCTCGTCTTCGATGGAAGCATAATGTTCTGCAGCATTTTCAACGACTTCATCCATGGAGAAAAAACCAGATTGCTTCATACCTACTACATCAAAAATATGTTCCTTTACATATTCTCGATAACTTTTTTCACTTATTTTTTCAATGATTAATCCAAGTAAAATAAAGGCACAATTATTATACCTACAACCTTCTCCAGGTTGGAAGTTTGCTTCCTTTTGAATAAATTGCGGTAAATAATCAATGGTTTCTCTTACAGAATAATTGGGTTTTTCTTTCCAAAGATCTTCGTAACATTCTCCAGCTTCTTCATCCGCATCATCAGCTATACCAGAAGTATGTGTTAGTAAGTGATAAACAGTTACATCCTTATGTATAGATGAATGATCCAGGTTAAGAATATCGATAACCTTATCATCTAATCGAAGCAGTTTATTGTCTACTAATTTTAAAATTGCAACCGCTGTAAAGATTTTTGTGATTGAGGCTGTGTCAAATTTCGTATTCAGTTCATTAGAAACATTCCAACCTCTATGAGCATAACCATAGGATTTATGAAAGATTGTTTCATCCCCTTTTTTTACAAGTCCAACCCCAGAGAAATTTTCAGTTTCAACATAACGATTAAATAATTCTTCAATTAAGTTTTGTGTCTTCATTTTATCTCGCTCCTATGCTTCAAAATATATGTTGAGCAATTATTGTACAGATAGGCAACCTTAACTTTTCAGAAACAACAAACTGAATCACGGAAAACATTATAAGGTTAACCTCACTCAAACTCTACTTTATCATTTTCTAATATGGAGTTGGTGCTCAAAAACAATTCATAATCAACTATGGGTCTAGGAATAGTTAAAAAAGGAAATGGGGCAATTTAGTAGTATAGGGGGAGATTTCATTGGGATTGTTAACAAACTAATTATTAATACTTCTGTATTTTGGCGAGACATAAATTAAAGACATTTTTATTATCTGTCTACCTTTTTAAAAAGGATGTTTATTATTCATAACTAATAATAAACATCCTATACTACCTATGTTTGAAATAGTTTTTCTTGTCTAATAATCCTTCTTATACTTTTTTCTGAGAGATAAAATTTTCTTGATAATTCAGATACACTGACCCCATTAAGGAAATGGTTATAAATATCATGATTCCTCTTTTTAAGGTTTACTCTTGTACCGTTCTTTTCACCCCATGATTTTTTATTCTCACTTTTTCTTGGAATGTATAACGGCTCTCCATCTACATATTTCTGAATCATTTCAATTATTTCTTTTGGTAAAACACTTTCTGCATTAATATAGCTCATCCTCTGTACCTCCTAAAAATGTAAATTTTAGAATTAGAGAAATGATTATATTGAAAGTATTTTACATCCTCTTCATACTTTTCATACTAACATTTTCACAAAAAACACCTCAGTTCAATAATGAAAAAATAATTATCTAACTATTAGTTTAGTATAAGAAAAAGGTAAAGTCTACCATGAAATAGCTATGATGGAGTTTGCTACAGACTGCGCCTCTCCATCGCTCATGGTGCAGAATCTTTTGTATGGTGCCTACCATTAAATCTAATGATTTGTACTTCTACCTCCATTCAGCAAGGAACAGAGTAACCTTGTTGAGAGGAGTAATAGAGAAGTGATAGTGCAACTCAGATGTCTCATATGAAAATATAAGTCAAACAGATAAGCTAATTCCAACTGTATGAAATAAATAACAATATTTGTTAAAATTTTTATTTACAAAAATAATCCAGTATGATAAGTTATATATAACTTGTTGAATATAAATTTTGGAATACAAAGGGTGGTTTTATGAGTTTAAGGTTCGGTATGTTAGGTTTGTTGTGTTACCAAGACATGAGCGGATATGAGTTGAAGAAGACATTTGATACATCATTACAGTTTATGTGGAATACGAAGACTAGTCAGATTTACAGGGAATTACAAAGAATGGAAGAACAAAACCATGTTACGTCTTCCGTTGAAGTTCAGGATAAAAAGTTTGACCGCAAAGTATATTCCATAACCAATCGAGGGAGAGATGCCTTCCATGAATGGGTTAATAAATTCCCCAAAAATTTAATCGCTCCTATACGAGATGAGTTTATTATTCGAGTGTTCTTTGGTGAGCAAATCGAAGCAAATAACCTTACATTTGAAATACAGCGATTCAAGAAACAACAAGAAGAGGAACTGGAAACTATTCTTTTTATAGAAAAGGAAGCAGAAAAATCAGCAGTGGAAGAAAGGCTAGAAGACTCTTTATTTTATTGGCTATTAACAATTAAAAGAGCAAAGAAAGGTATTATTGCAGAAATAGATTGGGCCAATGAAGCCTTGGAATTAATCAAAAATAAAGGACGTGAAGAACAATGAAAATTATCGACATAATGAAAAAGTCACCTGTTACTTTTATATTTTTTACTATATCACTCATTATTTTTATAATTGCCCGTTTAACCGATCCAGAAAATATCCGATTTTTAGCATTAAGTAATTCTGAATTACCTGAAAGATGGTACACTTTAATTACTCACGGTTTTGTTCATGTTGAACCTTATCATTTTATATTAAATATGGTTGTATTAATTTTCGTGGGTCGTTGGGTTGAGCGTCTAATTGGATCAAGAAAATACTTTGTATTAACGTTTTTATGTATCTTAGCTGGGGGCACTTCTATTGTTTTATGGGGAACAGCTGGAATAGGTTTTAGCGCTGCAGGATTCGGGTTACTATTCTATTACTATCTAGCATTTCCAATGGAAAAAGAGTTGTATTTTAATCTACCAAATGTTGTCTTACCCATTCTCCTTCTACTTGTTTCTGTTATAGCTATTGTTTTCGACTTGTTAGGATCTGTGGGACATATTCCTCATTTAGCAGGTGGAATAGTAGGGGCAATATGCCTATTTATCTTTCGAAAAAAACATCGTGAAATTTAAGTAGAAGAAATCAAAAGAATATAATTCTGCTATATGAGAATGGAGGTGCTTGAAATGGAAAAGAAAGTAACGAATTACTTTATACCAGCTGGATTACTTATTGGCCTAGGAATAGGAAAGTTATTTGATCAGCCTATACCTGGAGGATTAATCGGTTTAGGTTTAGGTTTCTTGTCTACAATAGTAAGTTCAATAGTATCATCCAATTCAAAAGAAAGTTAGTTTCATTGATTAGTAGAGGCTGAGACATAACAAAAGTGTTGAAAACCCGAAAAGTACAAAACACTTTTGTCCCAGCCTCTTTTTCTTACCTACAGTCAAGTGTTTTTATTAATTAATAACTATTTTTTGGGTGGGAGGGGTACCACTCCCACCCAAAAAAACATTTTGGAAATGACAAATAGACCTGACGAGTTATGTTTTTTCGAAAGGTCATCTATGTTATAGTGTAAATAACTGATTACGAACAGATGGATGCTGTATTGTAATCATAGGTGATGTTGTGTGTGATTAGATGAAAGGCCACTTTCAAGAACTTATTCACACATGCAATTGACGCAACTTTATGGGGTTTGCCTTGAGGTTGCGTTTTTAATTTGTCATAATACTCTACAATATGATTGTTGGACTTCTTACGAAGTTTAATCATCGATTGAACCATGTAGTACAATAGTTTTCGTAATTTGTTATTTCCTCGTTTATTTATTTTATCTTTATAAAATGTATTACCAGATTGATAACGCATGATATCAATTCCAACATATGCATTCAATTGTTTATGGTTCTGGAAGCGTTGTAGATCCCCTAGTTCTCCAATTAGTCTTACAGCAGTCACCTCTCCAATCCCTGGAAAAGAAAGTAATACCTGATACTCAATACGATCTTTTGAAAGTTCAACCATCTGTTTTATAAGCATGTCTTTTTTCGCTTTAAGATCTGTGATACGTATAGCATAATCCCGAATTTGGTCACAACGAACATCATCTTTTGATATTGCTGGATAGGAATCTTGTGCTGCGTGAAGTAATTCTATTGCTTTTTCTTCTGCACGTTTAAGGGATATGTTCTTTTTTGTATTCCCTTTTATTTTATTTCGTATTACAGTTTTAGAACATGCCAATACTTCATCTGGGTGTGGGAAAAGCTGAGTGACGTTCAAAAAGAGAGCAGAACGTTTTGAAAAAAGACGCTCTAATTCAGGAAAACTAAGCTGTAAAATAGCGTGCAATCTACTGTATAGACTTATAATTTCACTATCTAGTTCATCGTAATAACGTGTTAGTGCGCGCATTTGTTTATAGTAGTTTTCTTCCTGGTATGTCGTAGAACGTTCTGTTCGAAAATGAGATTTAGCAAGCCCATGAGCATCACTTATATCTGTCTTATGACGACGCATCGAAGCCGTTTGTAGATTCGCTTCTAACGGGCTAACTCTATGATAGGTGTAGCCTTCTGCTTGAAAAAACTGTTCTAATGGTCTCGAATACACTCCTGATGCTTCAAATACAATTTCAGGTGCTTGACCATCCCGTTTAATGATTTCACAAATCCTTTCATTCAAGGCTTTAAAGGACGATTTATTATGTGTAATTTCGCCTTCATATTCACATTTATTATAGTGATTATAGATAACCATTGTACTTTTCCCCATACTAACATCGAATGCTAGAACATGTTTCATGTTCATTTCTCCTTCTCTTACCATTCATAGAAGCCTTCACATTGCCTTATCGATTCCACTTTCTTTTACTCGATCTCTTAAGGACCCAACATACTAAACTGATTCAAATAAGGGTGTGAAGTCGGCCGGTTTATAATACGGACTCTTAAATGGTCCTAGAGGCTGGTCGGCCTTACTTCACTTCTACTATAAAAAAATAGTAGCACAAACCCTGGCCAGGGTCTGCACTACTAATGTTAGTATGTTT